>JBCDCH010000024.1 GCA_039182125.1 Planctomycetota bacterium | reverse complement strand
GTCGGCGACGCGGCCATCGACGACGTGGTCGACTGCTATCGGCTGGTCGGCAAATACGGGATCTACACGGCGCTGAACATCAGTTGCCCGAACACCGCCGAGGGGAAGACTTTCGAGGAACCCGCGGCGCTCGCCGATTTGTTCGCCGCGCTCAAACCGAATCGGCTCGACGATGCCCCGCCCCTGGTCGTCAAGCTCTCGCCACGCCAACCCGGGGCCGAGCTCGATGCGATCGCGGAGGTTTGCCTGGACGCTGGCGTCGACGGTTTCGTCTGCGCCAACACGATGCCGGTAGATCATCCCAAGCACGGCAAGGGCGGACAATCCGGCAGCGCTGTGCGGCCGATCGCGCTGGAGATGGTGCGACATCTTGCCAAGACCGGCAAAACGATCATCGGCTGCGGCGGGGTCTTCCGACACGAGCACTTCGACGCTTACATCGACGCTGGCGCCACGGCGGCGCAGGCGTACAACGGATTCGTCCGAGGCCCCAAGGCCGGTCCCAAGTTCGCGTGGTCGGTGATCAAGCGATAACCCGCTAAACCCTTCGGCAGCGTCGATTGCAACCACCCCGACTTGCGACTACACCACTCGCGTGTTTCTTACGCTCGGCACCACTCCCACCGTGCAGCGCACAATGACTTTCGACCGGGTGCGGCCCGGCGGTGTGTTACGGGCGCGATCGGTCCACGACTTTGCCAGCGGCAAGTCCATCAATGTCGCCCGTGTCCTACACACGCTCGGCGAATCCGTGCGGTGCCTGGGATTTGTCGGGGGCGAGCGTGGCCGGATGATCCGCCGGGATCTCGACACCGCCGGGATCGAACACGCGTTCATCGAGGTCACGCCCCAGACGCGGTTGTGCGTCACCGTCGTCGACCGCGAACAACGCCGGGCCACGGAGTTCATCGAAGAGCCGGCCGACGTGACCGAACGCGACGGGGCCGCCCTGCTCGACACGCTGTTGCACATGCCCGGCGGCTGCTCGGCGTTGCTACTCAGCGGGTCGCTGGCCGGCGGCGTGGCGGACGATTTCTACGGACGCTGTCTCGAAGCAGCGCCGGGCGTCACGAGCATCGTCGATGGCCGGGGCGAACCGCTGCTGGCGTGTCTGCCACAGCGACCGACGGTGGTGAAACTCAACGTGGAAGAGCTTGGCTTGACGTTCAGACGGGGCATGGAGTCACAATCGGCCCTGCGGTCGGCGATGGTCGAGGTCTGTGCGTTGGGTGCCCGGTGGTGCATCGTCACACGGGGCAGCGGCGGCGCGGCGGTCACCGACGGCGAGGCGTTCTGGGACGTAAGCTCGGCCCGCGTGGAGACGGTCAGCGGCGTCGGCAGCGGTGACGCATTCGCGGCGGGGCTGGCGGTGCGGATGGCGGCGGGTGACGATGTGCCCACGGCCTGCCGGACGGCCTCGGCCTGCGGGGCCGCCAACGCCGCCTGCCCCGACGCCGGCCACCTCGACCCCACGCTCGTCGACCAACTCATCGACGAGATCCGGGTCAGACCGGCCCGATAAAACGCCGTTGCTGAATCTCGTGAAATGCAATGCGCGCGAGGCGATCGGCCGAAATAGGATAAATCATGTCCCGCCGGTTGTTCCGCAAACTCCTCCCTCGACGCTCGGGGCAGCTCTCGAACACACGGATCGGCCGGCTGGTGGAAAAAGTCATGGGCCCGGTCCTGGGCAACCGCCGGCTCTGGCAGCTCAACCGCAAGTCCGTCGCCCGCGGCGTCGCCTGTGGTACGTTCTGGGCCTTCATCCCCCTGCCGATCCAGACGATCGGTGCGTTGATGAGTTCGATCTCGCTGCGGGGCAATATCCCCGTGGCGATGCTGTTCACATGGATCAGCAATCCGATCACCTGGGTGCCGATATTTTACGCCGGGTATCGCGTCGGCCTCGCCGTCACCGGGCAGCCCGAAGCCATCGGGCTCGCCGCCGAGATCGAGCGGCTCGCCAACGAGGGCGTGGTCGAAGGGACCAAGGGGCTCTTCGCCTACTTCGCCGACAACCTCAACCGCGTCATCCCGCTGATCATCGGATGCGGCATGCTCGGGACGCTGGCGGCGGGCACGGGGTACTGGGGCGTGAAAATGCTCTGGCGTTTCGGCATCGTGCGCCGCTGGAAGTATCGCGGCCATCACGTCCAATGCCCGCACTGCCGACACCTCGTCCTCGGCGGCGACGATCAGCCGACGGTCGACGTCAAGCTCTGCCCCGCATGCCAGAAACAGATTCCGCTGTACCGCCGGATCGGCCTGGGACTCGGCGCGTTACATCGCAAGTTCCATCCCGGCGATCCGCGGGTCGCGCTGCAATCACTGGCCGCGCGGGCTCGAAAGAGCTTCCCTAAGTCGAGTTCGTCGGCAAGCGATAAAACCGCTCCGCATTCGCCGTCGTGATCGCGTCGATCTCGTCGAGCGTCTTGCCGTGCAACGCGCCGACGAGCCTGGCGGTGTGCATCACGAACGCCGGCTCGCAGGTCTTCTGTTTCCGCACCGGTTCGGGCGAGAGATAAGGGCCATCGGTCTCGACGAGCAGTCGGTCGAGCGGAACGCGCTTGCAGGCATCACGCAGATCGGCGTTCTTGTTGAACGTCACCGCGCCGGTGAAGCCGACGAGGTAGCCGGCGTCGACGATCCTCGTTGCTTCGTCGGGCGTGCCGGTGAAGCAATGGAATACGCAGGGAACACCCGGCTGCTGGGCAAGGATCGCCAAGGTGTCGTCGATCGCCTCGCGGCTGTGGATCACGACCGGCCGACCGAGCTCGGCGGCGAGCGCGAGCTGGTGTTCGAAGCTCTTCCACTGCACGTCCCGCGGCGTGTCGTCCCAGTGATACTCGAGCCCCATCTCACCGAGCGCGACGACCTTGGGGTGGGCCTGGATCTCGCGCAAGCGGGGCGTCGGGTCGGCCGGGTCGTTGGCGGCGTAATGCGGATGAACACCGACGACGGCGTAGACGTTCTCGTGGCGTTCGGCGAGTGCGATCGTCGCGACATCGTCGTCGAGCCCGGTGCCGATGGACACAACGCGATCCACACCCGCATCGGCGGCACGCCGCAGCACGTTGTCGAGCTGGCCGTGCAAACGCGGGTCGGTGAGGTGGCAGTGCGTGTCGATCATGGGCGGTGCTCGAAAAAGCTCGGGTAGTGATGCACCACCGACTCGCCCTGGCCCGACCAGTGCACCGCGACCACGTCGTGACGAAACGCCGGCCGTTCCGTGCCGAACCGGGCGAGGTACCCCTCGGCAACCCGGCTGATCTGGCGCTGCTTGCGCGGCGTGACGGCACTCTCGGGCAGGCTGTTGGTGTCGGCCCGGGTCTTGACCTCGACGAACACGACCACGTCGCCGTCCTTGCAGACGAGATCGATCTCACCGGCAGAGGTGCGGAAGTTGC
This sequence comes from Planctomycetota bacterium, assembly GCA_039182125.1. Lineage (NCBI taxonomy): Bacteria > Pseudomonadati > Planctomycetota > Planctomycetota bacterium. Next base: position 55,589 of record JBCDCH010000024.1, on the reverse strand, counting down.
GGCCGAGGATGCGCAAGCCGGCGGCACGCAAGTGGTTGGCCGCGGCGTTCTCACCGTCACCGCCCACGCCCGCCGCAGCGGAGCCGCCGAAACGTTCACGCAGGGCATGGACGACGCGTTCGATGAGCATGGCTTACCGGTTGAGCACGGCCGCCGCTGCCGCCTGGGCCGCGGCAACACCCTTGCCGAACGTAATGTCCTTGCCGCACTCGGCCAAGCCGTACTCGATCGCGGCGATCACGCTGATCGCCTCGAACACGTCGGTGTAACCCATGTGGTTGATGCGGAACAGCTCGGGTTTCATGCTGCCCTGCCCGCCAGCGAGGTGGATGTTGAACCGCTTGCGGATCGCGAGGCGGAACGCCTTGTCCGGGTTCTCGACCCCGGCTGGATAGCGGACGGAGCTGACGGAGTTGCCCGGCATCATCGCGAACAGCTCCAGCCCTAGCGCGGTGACCCCGGACCGGACCGCCTCGGCACACGCCTCGGTGCGCTGCCAGATCGTGTCGAGCCCTTCGTCAACGATCATGCCGAGCGACACGTCGGCCGCGTTGATGAGTTGGTTGTTGGGCGTGTAGGGCGTGTCCCAGTTCTCGTACGACGTCCGATACGCACCGAGGTCGAGGTAGAAGTTGTCCTTGCGGTCGTTGGCGTCATAGGCAGCCCACGCGCGTTCGGACAGCGACGCGAACCCGAGCCCCGGCGGGAGCATCATCGCCTTCTGACTACCGGTGATCGCGATGTCGACGCCCCACCCGTCCATATCGAAAGGCAACGCGCCGATCGACGTGATGCCGTCGACCATGATCAGGCAGTCGGGCGCGTGGTCACGCAACTTGTCCAGCACCGCCTTGAGATCGCAGACCGCGCCGGTCGACGTCTCCGAGTGCGTGACGATGAACAGATCCGGCGGCGTGCCGTCCTGGTTGATGTGTACCTGGATGTCGGCCGGGGTGACGTGATCGCCGTAGTCCTTGGTGATATCGGTGACGTCGCCGCCGTACTGCTTGGCCATCGTGCTCCAACGCTCGGAGAACTTGCCGTTGGCAACGTTGAGCACACGCATGCCGGGCTTGAGCACCGCGAGCAGGCCGGCCTCGAACGCACTGCTTCCCGAGCCGGTGATCGTGTAGACCGGCTGGGTGGTCTTGAAAATCGTCTGGAGCTTGCCGGTAACCGACTCGAGCGTTTTGCGGAAGGCCGGCGTGCGGTGGTGTAGCTGAGGCTCAGCGCACTTGGCGAGCACTTCTTCGGGGACGGGCGTGGGACCGGGGCAGTAAAGGCGGTACTTGTTGAGCATGGGCGGGTGATCGGATGAGTCCCGCACGTTACCGCCGGTTACGCCGCGTTCCACTGCTCGTGCAGAAAGTCGTGAATCGTCCGCAGCGAATCCTCGTCCCAGCGGTGTTTGCCTTCGACGCTGACCGCACCGTCGTAGCCCGCGCCCTTGAGCAATGCGAAAAAGTCGCGGTACTCACCGGCACGTCGCGGGTCGGCACCGCTGCCGGCGCGTGTCCCGCGATCGGCGACGTGAACGTGAACGACGCACCCCATCGCCTCCTCGACACTGGCCAGCGGCTCACGTTCTTCCCACATGTGGAAGCTGTCGACCAGACAGCGCACGCCGGGGTGGTCGACCTCGTCAACGTACTCCATCGCCTCGCTAACGGTGTTGATGATGTTGCACTCCTCGGAGCGCAGCGGCTCGATAGCCAAGGTTACTCCGTGCAGTTCGGCCAGCGGTGCGGCGGTGCGAAGGAACGTCAGAATCCGCTCCCGCGCCCGTTCGGGTGTTTGGCCATCGCGGATCGGACGGGCGGCACCTGAACCGAAGACCAGAATCCCGACGCCAACACTCGCGGCACGGCGGAAGGTCCGATCGATGTACGTGGTCAACCGACGCAGATCGAAAGTCGGCCCGGTGATCGTGATGTCGTCCCCGGGAAGCAGCATGTTGCACGCCGGCACCGGCAGCACGGCGCGGCGGACGGCGTCGATGTCCAGATCGGAATCGTCGGCGACCCGCCCGTCGAACAACGGCACGGCCGCCGCCTCGACGTGATCGAAGCCGACCGATTGCAGAACCGCCGCCCGGTCCACGGATGTACAAACGCCAAAGGAAGGCATGTCAAGGTTGTAGCAGGTTTCGCACTGTTTTGCTTAGCGATACGCGGCAACACCGTCGGCGGTCACCAACAGCACCGCGTCGCTGACGTGGTACGGCATCGTGCGATAGTCCGCTTTGATCTGGCCACGGACTTTCTCGACCGTCTGCTCGTCGTCACGGAAACAGAGCAGAATGTCCCGATTAGGCACTGCCGCGCAGAACGGGCTGTCGAGGTGTTCACGCAGACGATCGTGCAAAGCCGGCAACAGAAGCCGACTCGCGTCATAACCGTCCATCAACTGAAACAACATCAGAGACAGTTCACCGTCTTCGTCAGGCATCGCATGGGCGCTCATGTTCTGGCTCCGCCCGACGAGGTTGGCGATCGCCTGTTCGTGCATGCGCTCGTGGGTCACTTCCCACTTCTGCAACATGCCCTGGGGGATGTACGCGATGGTGCGGTCGCCGTCGATGACGTAGCCGACGTGCAGGTCCGCCACCAGGGGCTGGCTGGCGAGCGTCTCGACCCGTTTGCCCTCACTTGCGCCGTTGAGCAGGATCGGCATGATGTTGTCGGCAACGGCCTCGAACGAATCGCCATGGTCCGGCCGACCTTCGCCCACACGTAGCAACTCCACGGCCCACCGCTCGATCTGGTGCTGCAGCTCGTCGGGCTGAAGCTCGGCGATGCGATAGAGATTCTCCAGCGACGCGACGTGGCCGTTGACCCGCAGCGAGAACGGCTGCTCGGCCCGACCGATCTGCACCAACGGAAACCTTGCCCGCACCCGACGGACAACGTCCTGCGCAAACTGCTCGCGGGAGAGGTGGGCCATGCACATAGTCTACCGACCGAACGGGAAAGGGGAGGACGCGGCAACGCAATTCTCCTCATTCCCCTCCGCCCAGTTCACGCCCACGAAAGAGAAGCAACCCGGTGGTGAGAGCCGCGGTGACGTAGAGCACGAAGTACAAGCTGCTCAGCCCCACCTCCGCCGTGAGCGTGCCCACCGAGGTGGCACCCGGGTCGGCCGCGAAGACACTACCCGGCAGCGCGATCGGCGCGTACAGCGTCAGCTCCCGCAGATCGAACACCGCGAGGAACGGCAGCAACGTGTTGACGACCTGCGCGATCCCGCGAACCAGTACGTTCGCCTCGCCGCCCAGCACATCGAGGAACCGGGCGAGGTTGCCCGCGAGGTACAGCAGAAACAGCACCGGCAGATTCACCACCAGCGAGACGCGTGTGCTGATCGCCACGCTGATCGCGGCGAGCACGCCGATCTGCATCCACGCCATCAACAACGACACGGCCAGCCCGGTCAGGTGCATCATGCGCGTGTCGAAGAGCCGGGCCGCTTCCTCGCCGTCGACGGTTTCCGGGTTGAGCGTGTAATCGGTCGGCACACGCAGCCACGTCGCCAGACCGAGCACCAGCCCCAACGCCACCACCGCCAGCAGCGCCGACGCGAGCAGCCCGAGGTACTTACCGAGCAACACTTCCAACCGCCCGACTGGCTTGCTCATGAGCGTGAGCATCGTGCGGTTCTCGATCTCGTTGAACACCGTCGCGCTGGTGGCAAAAAGCGTCGCGATCAGCACGAGCAGCAACACGAAATCACGCCCGACATCGAGAAACATCTTGGTGTCCTCGCCGAGCGTGAAGAACGGGAGCAGCCCGAAAATCCCCATGAGGGCCGCACCGACGGCCAACAGCAGCAGGTAGATCGGCTGTGCGATGGCTTCGACGGCGGTGTGGCGGGCGATGACGAACGTGCGGTACATGAGCGGGCGACAAGGATAGCCGACGATTCCACGGATGCCGATTCCACCCCATTCTGGTACGCTGCTGAGGCGCTCCGCCCAGACCGCGGAACCCCATGAAGTCACGACTCCTCCTCAAACTCACGCACCGAACCCAACTGGATTACACCGAAACCGTCACCGAGAGCGTGATGGAGTTGCGGGTGATGCCGCGTCAGGAGCCGGATCAACGCCGGCTTTCGTTCAACCTCGCGGTCGGGCCGCCCTCGTCGCCGACGAGCTACGTCGACTGGCTGGGCAACACGGTGCATGCCCTGACCGTCAACGCACCCCACCGCAAGGTCGTCGTCGAAGCGACCAGCTACGTTGAGACCCGGCGCGAGAAAAGCCCCGCCGCCGACCTTGGCGACCCGTATGATGCCGCCCCGCCCCCGGCACTGCACGACTTCGTCGACTTCGGCGGGCCCGTCGTCAAGTCCGATCTGCTCCAAACGCACCTCGACGCGATCGCCCCACAGCCAGGCGAACCGATCGGCGCGATCGCCGGACGGATCATGAATCACATTTTCACATCCTTCACCTACGAGCCCGGCGTCACCACATCAGCCAGCCCGATCACGGACCTGCTCGAAGGATACAAGGGCGTCTGCCAGGACTTCACCCACCTCATGCTCGGCCTATCGCGAGCGCTGGGCATTCCCGCGCGGTACGTCTCGGGGCTGGTGCATCCGATGAAGGAATCGTTCCGCGGCTTCACTCAGACCCACGCGTGGTGTGAGTTGCTCGTCGGGCCCAACCTGTGGGTCGGTTTCGACCCGACCAACAACACGACCGTCGGTCCCGAATACGTCAAGATCGCCATCGGCCGCGACTACCGCGACGTTCCGCCCAACAAAGGCGTCTATCGCGGCGGCTCCGACGAGATGATCACCGCCACCGTCGAGAGCGAAGTTCTCGACACGCTGCCGACCGACATCACCGACCGCCCCAACCGCGTCCTCGACGTCGGCGAACTCATCCACCGCCCGCATGTGCTCACCGACGTCTACCGGCAAGCACAGCAGCAACAGCAGTAAGCCCGGCGTCAGTCGAACAGATCCCTCAGTCCGCGCTCGAGCTGATTCTGCAACAGGTTTTCGACCTGAATGGCCGGCTCGTACTTCGGGGCATCCAGTGTGCCGGTGATCTTCACCGGCAGCCCCGTCGCCGGCAGCAGCCGTGCGATGTCGTCACCGAACCACTTTTTGGTCAGCTCCGGCCCGAGCGTCATCGTCATTTCCTGGCTGAACGTCGAGAGGTTGACTCGCCCGGCCAGTCCAATCGGATACAGCGGACCGCCCATGCCTTCGCGGGGATCAAACACGTTGAGCGAGATGTTGATGTTGGCGACGCCGTCGTCGATGAGCAACTCGCCGTCATTGATGAGGCCGCTCAGGCGGTTGAGATTGCTCGCCCGGCCGAGCACCGAGCCCAGCTGCGGGACCTGCGCCACCGCCGCCAGGGCGTTACCGATCGCCTCGGACTCGATGTCCATCTCGCGTAGGGAAAACGCAACCCGCAACCGACCACGGCCCGCCGCGAGTTGCTCGAAATTCAGCGGGACTTGTCTGGCTTCGAGAAGTGACACGTCGATGAAACCAGCCGCGCGGGTAGTTTCGCGTCCGAACGAGCCGGCCGTCGAGCCGATGATCTGCATCGCGAGCGAGTTGATCTGCGAATCACGCAGCACCTGCACGCGGTCGGGCATCGACAGCACCGGCACGTCCTGCGTGAGGTCGATCGACAGATCGGTGTTGCCGCGCCCGCCGTTGACCAAGGCCCCGCCGTCGATGTCCAACACGCCACCGGCGAGCGTGATCGGCATGTTGCCGCTGCGCATCTCCATGCCGTACGCGTCGAGTTCCTGCAAGGTGACCTTGCCTTCGGCGGAGAGCATCCGCAACGGCTCGTCGGCGTCGGCCGGGTAACTCCCGGCCACACGCATATCGACGATCATCGGCCCCGCCCCGCGTGCCGTGTCGCCGAGGATGTCCCGCAGCTTCGGCGTCAGCCGATCCATGTCGGCGTTGATCAGCAGCCGGGCGTTGTCCAAGGAGCGTTGGCGTTCGAGGTCGTAGACGTTGGCGTGAGCTTCGATGAGCAGCGCGTCGTCGTTGAGCGAGCCACGCAGGGACCGGAGATTGAGATCGTCCGACAGGTTCATGTCGGCGAGGAGCACGAACGTGTCGGACCGTTCGAGCAACGTCCGCGGCTCGCTCGCCGGGTCCGCCGGGTCGGCTTGTTGCACCACGCCCATGCGATCGAGCATCAGGCGGACCTGACCGACCGTCGCGATCGTCGGTTGTGGCGTGGTGGTGTCGAGCGTGAGCGCGCCGCCGAAGACGACCGCGCCGCCGTCGATGTCGAAGCCCTCGATCGGCACGTCGAACGCCTCGGCCAGTTGGCTCGGATCGCCCGCCTGGAACTTCCGCACGTTGACCCGTGCCGCGACCCCGGCATCACCTTGGATGAGATCCTGAACATCGGCATCGAGGATGACGCGATTGCCGTTGACGATCACGCGGAATTGCTCGGCCGTGATACCGGCGGTCAGATCGACCGGCCGGTCGGTGCTCACTTGAACGAGATGGTCGGCGACCAACCCCCGGCCGGCCTTGCCGATGGTGAGATAGCTGACCTTGGCCACGACCGACTCGGTCGGGGTGAACACATCGCCAGCAAACCGCCCGCCGCCACTAAACGAAACGATGCCGCTGGGCAAGGTGATCTGCTGCTCGGCAAGCGTGGCCTCGACAGCCTCGATGTTGGTAAACGCCAGCAGATCCGCCACGTCGATCTTGCCGATGTCGACACCCTCGAACGCCACCGCGAAGTCTTCGCCGAGCTGGAGTTCGGTAATGGTGCCGAACGCGTTGAGGATGCGTTTGTCGCCACGGTTGGCGGTGACGGCGAACGGCAACGCGGGGCCACCGGCCGACGGGTTAAGGTTGGCCTCGGCGGTCACCGCGAGGTCGGTCAGCATCGCACGATAATCGGCCGGGACGAACGGCCCGGCCAGCGCGAGCACCCCCGTCGGCAGGTCCGCCTGCACGTTCATCCGGCCGGCGGGCAGGCCGTCGATCGCACCCAACGTGGCCACCGGCATCACGCCGTCGGCGTGAAAGACCGCCCGGCCTTCGTGGATAAGATCAATGTCCAACGACAGGTCGCCGCCGGGATCGAACGACACCGTCGGCCGGACCTCGAGCACGCCGACCGCCAACGTCGTGACCTCGCCCGGCAACCCCGACGTGACCAGATCGGCCGCACCGATCGTGCCGGCGATCTGGGTGACTTCGCCCGTCCGTGTCGCGGTGATCTTGCCATCGACAACACCGGCGAAACGCTCGGACTTGCCAAGCAACTGCAGCACCGGATCGAGCAACGCCAGATCGAACTGCTCGAGCATCAGGTCGCCCGACGCGGTCAAGCCCTGCATGTCCAACGCACCGTCGTCGAGAACGTCGGCGGTCCCGTCGATCACGATGCGGCTCCGCGTCTGGCCGTCCTGCGTCAGCGGCAGCGACACCTGCACGGTGATCGGCCCGTTGAGGTCGGTCACGTCCGCCGCCAGACGGCCGTCGCGGATCATCAACGTCCCGGCCCCGCCGCCCTGCTCGTCGGGAATCATGTACTCCAGCGCGCCTTCGATCTTCACGTCGAAGTTGCCGACAATCCCTGGCAACTCGGAATCCGAGTCGCCTTCCATCATCGGGGCAAAGATCGTGGCGAGGTTGGTGTTGCCGTCCTTGTCGATGCGGACGCGGTTGAGGTCGATGACGCCGGTGGTTTCGCCGAAGTCGAGTTCGCTGCCGAGCGCGCCGAGCAGCGTGAGTTCGGAGTCGAGCCGATCGACCGAAGCGACGAGTTGGCCGGCGTTGTCGTAGAGCGCGACGCCGCCCAGCGATGTGCCGCTGAACCAGCCGACCGACAACTCGTCGACGGTCAGCTTCCCATCGATTAACGGCTCGACAAAGCCGAGCGCGGCCTTCGTGCCAGGCCCGGTCGAAATCAGCGTCGGCAACAGTGCGACAAACAACACCAAACCAATGAGCAGCACCGCCACGACGCCCAACAGCCATCGGAGCCAACGCCGCTTGCGGGGCTTGGGTGTGTCGCCTTGGGGCTGGGTTGTCGGTTCGGCTTGAACATCGGTCATAACGGCCTCCAACGGACTAGACACAAGTTCATGCGGTCGGGTCGTGCCGGTTCTGCCGAATCGACCGCATCCGCTGCGTGCGTCGCATGTTATGGGGCGGCATTCTTTCAGAGTACGGAGAACGTTCTTGATTCCCGTGTGCCATGCTCTCATCATCCAAGGCCGCGACCCGACTCGTCGGTGGCGGCGTCCCAACTTCAACAGCCAAGCACGTTCCACTCGGAGAAAAGACATGAGCAACGGAAAAGACGGAAAGGTCGTCGTCTGCGGCGGCGGCGGATTCATCGGCGGACACCTCGCCAAGAAACTCATCGCCACCGGCCACACCGACGTCCGCGTCGTCGACATCAAACCGTTCGACCAATGGTACATGGTCCACCCCGAGGCCGAGAACGTCCAAGCCGATCTCAACCTCGTCGAGAAGTGCACCGACGCCGTCAAGGGCCGCGACACCGTCTACAACCTCGCCTGCAACATGGGCGGGATGGGCTTCATCGAGAACAACAAGCTGCTGTGCATGATGAGCATCCTCATCAACACACACCTGCTGCAGGAAGCCAACAAGGCCGACGTCAAGAACTACTTCTACGCTTCGAGCGCCTGCGTCTACAACGGCGACAAGCAGGTCGAAGCCGACGTCACCGCGCTCAAGGAAGCCGACGCCTACCCCGCCATGCCCGAGGACGGCTACGGGTGGGAAAAACTCTTCTCCGAACGCCTCTGCCGGCACTTCCGAGAGGACGAAGGCTTCCGCGCCCGCGTCGCCCGATTCCACAACGTCTACGGCCCGTACGGCACCTACGACGGCGGTCGTGAGAAAGCCCCCGCCGCCATGTGTCGCAAGGTCATCCAGGCCAAGATGTCCGGCGACCACCGCATGGAAATCTGGGGCGACGGCGAGCAGACCCGCTCGTTCATGTACATCGACGACTGCCTCGAAGGCATCGACCGCATCACGCACTCCGACGTGACCGAGCCGCTGAACCTCGGATCTGACGAACTCGTCTCGATCAACCAACTCGTCGACATCGTCGAGGACATCGCCGGCATCAAGCTCGAACGCAGCTACAACCTCGACGCCCCCAAAGGCGTCCGCGGCCGCAACTCCGACAACACCCTCATCAAGGAAAAGCTCGGCTGGGCCCCGTCGATCTCCCTCCGCCACGGCATGGAGCAAACCTACGCCTGGATCTACGACCAGATGAAGGGCCAAGAGAAGTACAAGGTGAGCCAATACGCGACGGCGTAACACGTGCCGCTCGGGAACAGCGAATGAACCGCCGACCGGTGCATCCACACCGGTCGGCGGTTTTTCGTCATGGCTCATGATCGACCGCGCCTCGTCGGCCGACCGGCTCTAGCGAACGCGCCAGCAACTATGGCCCTGCGTCGTGGACAAACCTCGCGCCGAACGTAATCGAACAAGGCATGCCACTGCTTGGACGTCAATCCACTCGCGAGTGTTTGGGCATGAAAACCGAGATCATCCGCCAACCGCCGAAACTGCCGTCGCCCGAGTAATCCCCGTAAGTTGTTCTGCAGGTTCTTCCGCTTGCCGCAAAAGCCAATCGCGACAAGGTCCGCGAACTCACCGCGTGCCGACAACGGGATTGGCGGTGATCGACGCGGAAGCACCCGTAGCAACACCGTCTCGACTCCCGGTCGTGGGCGGAAGTCCGAACGGGCCAGCGATCTGACTTTTTCCATCACATACCAAGGCTCATGCACCGTCGATAGCAGCGTCCTACGCCCGAACCCCGCATACTTTGCGGCCGCCTCACGCTGAAGGATCAGGTACGCATCGGTGGGAGGATGCCGGCCGGCGAACAAGAGCCGCATGATCGCGGCCGTTCGATTGAACGGAAGATTGGCGAACACCTTGAACGGCCCTCTCGGCAATCTGTCTCTCAGCACGTCGCCGTTCCGGATGTGGACGTGCGGATCGCCGGCAAAACGCCGACGAAGCTCGGCAACCAAAGCCGTATCCGCCTCGATCGCGTCGACACGCCGACAACGTCGAGCAAGTTCCGATGTGATGATCCCTCGACCGGGACCAATTTCATAGACATGGTCCACGGCGGACAGCGAAGAAGCCGCGACCATCTCCCGTACAAGCCGACGGCTGTGCAGGAAGTTCTGCGAATGTTGTAAAGCCATCAGGCTGGCCCCGACTGGGCGTCAGATGAATGACGCGTTGATGGAAGCACCCGCGGGCAGAACGCCCGACGAAACTTCCGCCCATGCCACAACAGAGCAGCCAATCACCACGATTGGCGCCAAGCGGTGTCATCAGCGGAGTCAGGTGCTACTTGATCAACATCGGTAAAATCTAAAGCCGTTTGGTTTCGACAATAGGCAGCCCGTTGACCGATCCGAGTATGTGCCTTTCTCGACCGGCTTCAGGATGCCGCTCCACCGGCATCAGCCCCTACCAGGACAAACACCTACGCTTGTCCACCAGTGGAACGCCCCGCCGCATCCGAGTCACTGCTTTCGATGTACATCCTGCTCGGCGTCGGTGTGGTCGCGCTTTCGACGGCGGTGATCTTTGTCAAGCTCTCGGACATGCCGCCGTCTTTGCTCGCGTCGGGACGGTTGCTCGTGGCGGCGGCGGTGTTGGTGCCGTTCCTGATCGCCGAGCGGCGAACGGGTAAAGCCGTACTCCCGGTGCGTGCGTTGCTGCCGGCGGCGACGCTGCTCGCGGCCCACTTCATCACGTGGTTCATCGGCATCCGCCTGACCACCGCCGCCAACGCGTCGCTCATCGTCAACCTCTCCCCGGTCGCGATGCCGTTCGCGCTGTACCTGATGGTCGGGGAAAAGGTCACCCGGCGGGAGGTCTGGGGCAGCGCGCTGGCCGTGGTTGGCGTCCTGGTTCTTGCAGCGGGATCGGCACGGGTCGAGAAGGCCGGCCTGATCGGTGACCTGATCTGCATCGGGAGCATGACGCTCGCCGTCGGCTATCTCGTCTCGGCCAAGCGTGCCCGGCAGAAGACCGGGGATCAGGCGTTGGGCATTTTCGGCTATCTCGTGCCGCTCTACGCCACTGCGGCGGTCATCACCCTTGCCAGCGGCGTTGCCCTCGGTGAGGTGAGCCAACTCACCGATGGCTCGCTCCATGTCGGCCGAGAGATCGCACTGCTCTTGGCGCTGGCCATCATCCCCACCGCCGTCGGGCACAGCATTCTCAACCTCGCGATGGTCAAACTCCGCGGGCAGGTGGTCGCGATCACGTCACTCGGGCAGGTCGTGTTCGCGACTCTGCTCGCGGTGCCGGTGCTCGGCGAGGTGCCACAAGCGATGTTTTTCCCGGCCTGCGGACTGATCGCGGCCGGGGCGCTGGTGGTCATCGTCCGGCGATAGTCAGGCCCGGTCCGTTTTCGTTGGGTTAACCCGGCAAGCATCACGGCCGACGTGGTAACATCCCGCCATGCATTGGTTCAGCCCCTTCGTCGCGGCCGGCTTGCTACTGGCCGTCGGCACGACGCCGAGATCGTCGATCGCCCAACCCGCCGCACCGGCGCCGACATCGGAAGCCGCAACGGATGACGGCGTCGCGCAGTTGCTCGACTTCTACGCCAAGCTCTACGGAAAACCGGAGAACTTCGAGTCGCGGCTCGGCGGATTGGTGTCGGTGATTTCGCTGAGCCGATACGACGGTGCCCCACTCACGGCCCGACTTGTCGAAGTCGCCGACGGCGGGGACCCGATCATCGCACAAGCGGCATGGGAAGCACTCGCCGCACGCCATGCCTCGCTCACCGACGAACAGGTCCGCGCATGGCAGGACGCGGGACTCAAGCTCGCGACCGGCCGGTACAAAGACGAAGTGTTCCTCGGGTCGGAGTTGCGGCCGCTATTGCTCGCGCTGGCGGGTCGGCCGGTCGAACGGGACATGCCGCGGTTTGCCGACCTGATCAATCGCGCGATCGCCCAGAACGACCTCGGCACCGACGACGGCCGTGCAACGCTCGAGGCCGCCGGTCAGGCGCTGCTCGCCTGGGGCGACAAGAACATGATCGGGCGGCTCGTCCGGAACGTTCGGGGTGACAACGCCGAAGCCAATCGCACCCGCTTCGTGCTGAACCAACTACCCGACACGCCCTCGCCCGAAGCGTCGGTCGGCGACTGGCGAAAGTGGGCCAACACGCTCGAACTCACGCCGATGCCGCGGGCTTACGACGGCGGCAGCATCTGGTTCGACGAGCCGACCGTGATCGACGATGCGGAGGACCCCCGGTTTCGTCGCGAGGTCGAGTTGGGCGACTTGAGCATCTCCGGCGTCGATTTGGTTCTCGCCATCGACGCGACCGGGAGCCTCGAGCAAAGTAACGCCTACCTCAAGCACTACCTGGCCGTGACACTTCAAGCATTGTCCGTGCTCAGCGACAATATCCGAGTCGGCGTCGCCTATTACCGGCACGAGATCCGCCCCGAGCTGCAGACCGACCGTTGTCGCGAAGCGATGGCCAACAACCACCCCAATGCGTTTCTCTTCGACGTCATCCCGCTCACGAACAACTACAACGCGCTGCTGCAGGCGATGGCCAAAGATCGACTCTCGGGTGTCCCCACCGGCCACCCCGGCGGTCAAGCCGACGGATCCGCGGGCGCACCTGCTGCAGGGTTCGAAGTCGCAGTGCGACTGCTGGGTGAGCAGAGTCGAAAGGGCCGGGCAAAGGTCGTTGTGCTCCAGGCCGACGACGATCCAACGGTCGGTTCGGTACCCGTGCTGGCGGCGATGGTGACCGAGGCGCGGACAATGGGCGTGCTACCGGTAATGTTGATTCGTGACGAGCCAGACGCGCGTCGGATGTCCGAAGCCATCGAGGCCTCCGGGGATACGGCGATCACCTACCGCGACGACCTCGACAGTTACGAAGCCGAAGCCGACCCGTACGCGGACTTCCAAAACAAGCCGATGGGCGCGGTGGCGACGCGCGTGATTACCTCCACCTTGCCGCCCGATTACGCCGACCGCGGGCCGGTGGTCATGGACATCATCGGCAAGCACATCGCCGCCGCCAGTGCCGCGAACAGGGCGCAGCAGGCGCTACGCCGTTGAAGACCCTGCCTTGCAACGGGTCTGATAATCCGCACCCCGTCCGCGCTAACGTTCGTGTGGCATCATTGACCACGCGCGAGCCCCCTCGGCGTCGTACCCGCCATGTCCAAGTCCATCCTCATTCTCAGCCAGGTTTACGTCCCCGACCCCGCGTCGGTGGGCCAGCACATGCACGATGCCGCCGCGGAGCTGGCGCGACGTGGGTGGAACGTGCAGGTCGTGACGTCCCGGGCTGGGTACGACGATCCGACGCGGAAATACGAGCCGCGCGAGGAGCGCGACGGCGTCCACATCCGCCGGCTCCCCTTTTCATCCTTCGGCAAGAAGAACATCCTCCTGCGCATCCTCGGCACCGCGAGCTTCGCACTGCAGGCGATCTTCGCCGGGCTATTCACGCGCAACGTCCATGCGATCCTCTTCAGCACGTCGCCGCCATTGATCGGGGCGGCGGTCACGATTGTCCGCATGTTCCGCCGGGTGCCAACCGTCTACTGGGCGATGGACCTCAACCCCGATCAGCTCATCGCGCTCGGGAAGATCAAGGAAGGCGATCTCATCACTCGCCTGCTCGAGTCGATCAACAAGACGATCCTGCACAACAGCACCCGCGTGATCGCGCTGGACCGGTTCATGGCCGCCCGGCTCGAAGCTCGCGCGCCCGTCGCGGATCGCATGAGCATCATCCCGCCCTGGCCCCACGAGAAAGCCGACGCCCCGCTTTCGCACGACGAGAACCACTGGCGCAAGAAGCACGAACTCGACGGCAAGTTCGTCATCATGTACTCGGGCAACCACTCGCCCAGCAACCCGCTCGACACGCTGCTCGAAGCGACCCGCGCTTTCAAGGACGACGACCGCATTCGCTTCCTCTTCGTCGGCGGCGGGCTCGGCAAGAAGGACGTCGAAGCGTTCATCAAGAAGCACGGCGCGAAGAACGTCATCTCGCTGCCCTACCAGCCGATTGAAACGCTGCGCTACTCGCTCAGTGCGGGCGACGTGCATGTGGTTTCGCTCGGCGACGACATGGTCGGGATCATTCACCCGTGCAAGGTGTACGGCTCGATGGCGGTGGGCCGACCGGTGCTGTTCTTCGGCCCGCGTCCGTCGCACGTCAGTGATCTGTTGGACAACCACGACTTCGGCAAACACGTCTCGCACGGCGACGTCGACGCCGCGGTCAACGCCATCCGCAACCTGGCCGACGCCAGCGAACAGCGGTTGGCTGACATGGGCGCTGAAGCCCAGCGCGTGCTCCGCAACTCGCTGAGCCAGGACATCCTCTGCGCCAAGATGATCGACGACGTCGAAGCAACGGTTTCAGGGAAGGCGGCTGAACGTACTGAAGCTGCGACGGCCTAGCTACCCATCGTCATCTTGAGCGATTCGCGGCACACAACGCCCGGCGTTGCTCGACGCACTTGTACGTCCGCCGCGGATCACTTGGCGTGTTCTGGACGTAGTCGAGCAGGTGGCCGACGGTGCTGCGGGCGACGTGCATGCGGGTGTCGCAGCTGGCGTAGTAGATCAGCACGGTGTCGTCGGGCATGCGGACCCAGCCGTTGGTGAAGGCGACGTTGCTCACGTCGCCGACGCGCTCGTCGAACATCGGCGCGAGGAAGTGACCGCCCGGGGCGGCGATGATCTTGGCCGGGTCGTCGAGCGCGGTGAGGAACATGTACAGCACGTAGCGGAAGCCGGCGGCGCACTCGCGGACGCCATGAGCGAGGTGCAGCCAGCCGGCGTTGGTCTCGATCGGCGCCGGGCCCTGGCCGTTCTTGAGTTCCTTGATCGTGTGATACACGCGATCGTCGACGGGGCGTTCGGTTTCGATCACCGGCTTGTCCATCGAGTCGCAGAGGCCGAAGCCGATGCCGGTCGCGGTCTCGCCGGTGTCCTTCTCGGCGTGGATGAACGAGTTCTGCGGCCGGGTGTAGAAGGCGTACTTGCCATCAACGAACTTGGGATGCAGGACGTGGTTGCGCTGCTGAGCGGTCGTCGTTTGCAGGTTCGGCAGGCGTTCCCAGTTGACGAGGTCGGTCGTCCGCGCGAGCCCACCCAGTGCAATCGCCGCATTGGTCGCGCCGCTCGGGTCGTGTTTCTCGACGCAGAACATGCCGTAGATCGTGCCGTCCTCGTGCTCGACGAAACGCATGTCGTAGTGGTTGGTTTCGTCGTCCTCCAGCGGTGGCATCACGATCGGATCGCCGACGAAGCGAAAGCCGTCGAGCCCGTTGATGCTCTCGGCCAAACCGAAGAAGCTTTTCCGGTCATCCCCCTCGACGCGGACCATCAACTTGACCTTGCCCTCGTGGAAGATCGCGCCGCTGTTCATCGTCGCGTTGACGCCGATGCGTTGCTGGAGGCGGGGATCTGTTTCGGGATTCAGATCGTACCGCCACTCGATCGGCGCGTGCTCGGCGGTGAGGATCGGATGCTCGAAGCGATCAAATACGCCGTTGTACCAACGCTCATCGACCGCGTTGGGCCGTTCGATGAGGTCGGCATGTTTGCGACGCAGGGCGTCGAGCTTGGTCGGGTAGTCGTCGAGGATGGAAGGCATCCCCTGATCGTCGCCGATGCCGGCGTGACCGCAAGCGATCAGCGCTTGGCCGGGGCGAGATGTTGCAGGACGTCCTTCTTGCCGAAGCAGAAGAGCTTGTCGCCGGGGAGGATTTCGCGGTGGCCGTGGGGGTTGGGGATGGAGATCGAGCCACGGACGATGGTGAGTACCAGCACGTCGCGATCGCGGAGATTGCTGTCGGCGATCGTCTTGCCGGCGAGTTCGCTGTTCTCGTCGACGACGAACTCGGACACGACGTAGCCGGCCTTGATCGAGAGGCGTTGGCGGATGTCGATGTCGGGGAACTGCACCTGCTGTTCGAGGTGCTCGATGATCTCGCCAGCGATGTCGCGGCCAGTGGCGTTCTCGATGCCTTCGAGGCCGGGGCTCGAGTTCACCTCCATGACCTGCGGGCCGTCCTTGCCTTCGAGCATGTCGACGCCGGCGACCTTCAAGCCCATGATCGCCGCAGCGTGGACGGCGGTGCGTTGGTAGTCATCGTCAAGCTCGATGGACTCGGTCGTGCCGCCGCGATGGACGTTGCTGCGGAACTCGGTGCCAACGGCACTGCGGCGCATCGCCGCGACCACGCGATCGCCGACGACCAACGCCCGCACGTCCTTGCCCTTGGACTCGGCGACGAACTTCTGCACGAGCACGTTCTGTCCGCCGGACTGCAACGCTTCGATGACCGCCTCGGCGATCTTCTCCGTCTCGGCAAGCACGACGCCGATGCCCTGCGTGCCTTCGAGCAGTTTGATGATGACCGGTGCCCCGCCGACGGACTCGACGGCGCGGGCGATGTCCTTGCGATCACGCACGAACGCCGTGGGCGGCATGCCGATGTCGTGGCGCGAAAGGATCTGCATCGAGCGGAGCTTGTCGCGCGAGACGCTGATGCCGTTGGAACCGTTGAGCGTGAAGATGCCGAGTTGCTCGAACTGGCGAACGACGGCGCAGCCAAAGAACGTGATGCTCGCGCCGATGCGCGGGACGACGGCGTCGTAGTCGGTCAGTGCTTTGCCGCGGAAGGTCAGCGCCGGATTTTCCGCGTCGACATACAGGCCGAACTTGAGCGTGTCGAGCACCTTGACCTTGTGCCCGCGCTGCTCGGCGGCCTCGCGCAAACGTTTGGTGCTGTAAGCCCGGATGGAACGAGAGAGAATCCCGATCTTCATGTTTTGGTCCTTCGGCTGGTCAGCAGGTACGTCCGGCCGCTGTCGACGAGGAACGTCCCCTCCAGCGCCGCCCGACCCAGCAACACGCGGCACTTCATGTGCATCCGGCACACCAGCCCGATCTCGACTTTCTTCTCCGTCTTCCCAACACGCAGCGTCGTCTCCACAAACACCCGCGGCTGGGCATGGCCGTGCGCCGAGCGGACGTCGCCGCGACGGCTGACCTTGGCCGTGATCTTCTCCGACAACCCCCGTCCGGTCCGCACGCGAAACCGCACCCGGTCGTTATCGAGCTCCTTGATCGTCCCGGTATCAACCGCACCCGTCGCGGCCCCGGTGTCGCTCTTGGCGAGGATGCCATAAACACCCCACTCGGGGAAGTCGATTCGTTCTCGCCAGCCGATGGTCTTCACCGTGGCCAAACGTAACGGCAAACGACGCACTTCGACAAGGGGCAACGTGTTATACTCTCTGCCGGAGCAACGCCATGTCCGTCATCGACGCACCCAGCACCGATCTGACCCTCGACCAGTTTGTCGACCTGCCCGACAGCGATCACATGGAGCTGATCGATGGTGCGCCCGTAGAGAAACTTGAGATGGGATACCTAGAACGAAGCGTGCAGCTGAAGGTCGGCAGGTACATCGACGAAGCCCAAGACGCCAAGCCGATCGGGATTGCAACGGTCGAAGGGCTGGTCCGAATTAATCCGAACGACCCGAAGCGCGGCCGACGACCGGACGTCGCCTTTGTCACCTTCGATCGCCTCGGCGATCGCCCGACCGACGCGGCCTACATCGACGTCTGCCCGGAGATCTGCGTCGAGATCGTCTCACCCAACGACACATCGTTCGAAGTAGCGGCCAAGATCGCCGAGTACCTCGCGGCCGGAGCGAAGCTCGTGTGGGAAGTGCAGCGCGAACAACGCTACGTCATGGTCCATCGCCCCGACGGAAACAACACCCGCTTGGGCGTCAAAGACACGCTCACCGGCGAGGACGTGCTGCCGAACTTCAGCGTCGCCGTGAAAAAGCTATTCGGATAGGAAGCCGCTAACCGTCCGACTTCGGCTCAAGCGTCGCCGGGCCGGGTAACGCGATGCCGCCCAAGAGGCCAGCGAACTTTAACGTCACGTTCACCGATCGCTGGGAACACTCACGCAAACACGGCAATCGGAAGAAGCTGAATTGCTGGAGCAACTACCGTGGTACTCATTTCTGGAAGATCAAAGTCAGTTGTAGATTCGTCGGACAGTGGCTTGGACAACTCCGCAACACGCTCGGCGGCCAATAGCCCGAGCGGCGTTTTCCGCAGTAAATTCACAGGGCGATCAGACTCGCTGGCCAGCACCGCAGTTACTTTACCGAAAACGGCAAGATCGGCTTCTAAAAGATCACCAAGACTCGGATCGAGTAGATAGTTTCGGTCCAGCGAAAGCACCACGCGGACTTCCTGGTCTTTGACTGATCCAACGAGATCGACAGTGCGAGCATCAGAGAACGACTTCAACAAGTGATCAATCTGCTGCACTTGCTTTTCCAATGAGGCTTTGGACTCTGGGTGGTCTTTAGGTTTCGCCTTCGGCTCAACAAAAGCCAATGCACTTTCCAGAATAGATCTCATTCCTTCAAGGGTTCGCACCAGAGGATTCGGCTGCAATCGGCAACGAATCTCGGCAAAATCGCCTAGCTTCATTTCGCCCGCCGGGCCGGTTGAGACGAGAGATTGCTCGAGCAGGTGTCGACGAACTCTCTCAAACAACGAGTTAGGCGTGTGGACCTTCTCCGTACTCACCTCGACAGTTTCCGCGTTAGCAGTAGTCGTATTACGGCCGCCTCCAAGAGTAACGCCCAAGAACGAGAAGAGATTACTACCGCCAACATCGACACTTAGACTGCGAGCATTGCCATCTTCGGAACTCGATCGGCTTTTGAGATTTGATATATGCGAGAACCCATTCTCCATCATCGCCAGCACATCGAATACGTATTTCTGATTGAGGTACAGCGGCAACGGATAATCGTTCATAGCATTCTCCCTACAAGTGAATCGCCCGCCCGTCGGCCACGCCTGCCGCTTCCATCACCGCTTCGCTGAGCGTCGGGTGGGGGTGCATCATGGCGATGATTTCGTCTTCGGTGGCTTCGAGGCGTTGGGCCATGATCAGTTCGCTGAGCAGCTCGGTGACGTGTTCGCCGATCATGTGGGTGCCGAGGAGTTCGCCGGTGTCCTTGTCGAAGATGAGCTTGACGAAGCCGTCGGTTTCGCCGGCGGCGAGGGCGCGGCCGCTGGCTTGGAAGGGGAACTTGCCGACTTTGTATTCACGGCCGCTCTCTTTGACCTTGCGCTCGGTCATGCCGAGGGACGCGACCTGCGGGTGGGTGTAAGTGCAGCCGGGGATCTGGTGGTAGTCGATGGCGGCATGACCCTCGCCGAACATGTCCTCGACGCAGCCGACGGCCTCGTGGTGGGCGACGTGCGCGAGCCACGGCGGGCCGATGACGTCGCCGACGGCGTAGATGCTGTCGATGTTGGTCTTGTAGTCCGGCCCGGCCTTGATGTGGCCGCGGTCGATCTCGACATCGACGCCGTCGAAGAGCCCGTCGATGTTGCCGGTCACGCCGACCGCGAGCAGGCACACGTCGGCCTCCACGGTCGTCGCATCTCCGCCGTCGCGCGGCTCAACCGTCAGCACGACGCCGTCGCCGTCGGTCTTCACCGCCGTTGTCTTGCTCGCGGTCATCACATTGATCCCGCGCTTCTTGAACACGCGCTCCAACGCCGACGAGCAGTCGGTGTCCTCGATCGGCAGCAAGTGATCCAGGTACTCGACGATCGTCACGTCGGTGCCCATCGCGTTGTAGAAGTCCGCGAACTCACAGCCGATCGCACCGGCACCGATGACCGCGAGCCGCTTGGGCTGCTCGGTCAGGCTCATCGCCTCGCGGCTGCTGATGATCTTCTTGCCGTCGAACTCGATGCCCGGCAGGCTCTTGGGCTTGGCACCGGTCGCGAGCAGGAGGAACTGCCCGGTCTTCTTCGTCGGTCGGCCGTCCTTTTCGAAGGTGACTTCGTTGGGCCCGGTGACCTTCGCCGTCGCCATGACGTGCTCGACCTTGTACTTCTTGAACAGGTGCGCGATGCCCTTGTTGAGCTGGGCGGCGATCGCCCGGCTGCGTTGGATGGGCTTATTGAAGTCGACTTTCAGATTGTCGTAGGAGACCCCCCACTCGTCGGCTTCCTCGCGGAGTTTGCGGACGAACGCGCCGCTGTCGAGCAGGGCTTTGGTGGGGATGCAGCCCCAGTTGAGGCAAGTGCCGCCGAGGTTTTCCTTCTCGACGCAGAGGACTTTCTTGCCCAACTGCCCGGCCCGAATCGCCCCCGCGTACCCCGCCGGCCCGCCGCCGACGACAATCAAATCGTAATCGTGTGCCATGTGGGGGAGCATAGGCGCTAGGGGTTAGGCGCTAGGGCTCGCCACGATGCACCGTCTCAAGCCCTGGCGCCTAACTCCTAGCGCCCAGCGCCTTGCCCCGTCACCGCCCGTAGCTTCTCGAAGAAGCCGCGTTTGCGTTCGTGGTCGGCGCTCCAATCCGTCGGAACGCTTTGGTAGCCGGCCTCGTAGCCTTCGCCGTCCATGCGGTAGTCGAAATAGCCCCAGCCGACGCCTTCGTCGATGGCGGTTTGCATGTTGGAGTTGGGCTTGTCGAAGTCGAAATGATCGTCCTCGTTGATCACGATCGGCTGGCCGTGGTAGCCCTCGCACTTGCGGGCGTCGTGGATGAGTTTGCGAAGTTCTTCCGGGTCGTCGACCGCGTTGCCGTGCAGCAGGATGAAGTCGGCGGCCTCGGCGACGTTGGGCGTGAGCCGACCGCCGCCGCGGTAGCTGGTCGAGCAGAGCAGCTTGCCTTGCGAGCGTTGTTGGACGCGCTTGATCAGCTCATGGCCGCGCGGGTTGGCGCGGAGGATGAGGTGCTCGTAACCGAAATTTCCAGGAAAGCCGCAGTCATCGATGTCGGACTCGTTGGCGATCTCGATGAGCACGTGCGGGTCGCCGCGCTGGAGCAGCCAATCGACGACGCCATCGACCGCTCGGCAGACCGCCTCCTCGTCGGCGAGGCGTTCATCCTGCCCGAAGTAGAACAGCCCGAGGATGACGGCGATGCCGTGCTTGCCGCATTCGTCGAGCACCATGGACGTGCGGCGCAGGTACTCGGTACGAAGCGACCCGTCGGCGGTGTAAGCGGAGTTGTGCCAGGGCTGATGCTTGGAGTACCCCTGCGGACTGCCGCCTTGCAGGTTGATCGTCACGGCATTGAGCCCGCACTCGGCGTAGGTCGGCACCATCGCGCAAAACCGCCGGGTGTTCTCCTCGGCGTCGAACGGCATTCCGTCGGGGTACTTCCAACGTGAGTGCGTCTCGGGGTTCAGGTCGTCGAACGTCGCCTGCACCATCCGGCAGTTCATGAGCAAGCCTTCGCACGAACTGCCGGGATTGGTCGGCCGGCCGTCAAAAAGGAAACGTGCGCCGTCGAGGGTGACGTGGGGAGCGGATCGGGCTTGGGACATCGGGCGGAGCATAACACTTGAAAATCCCATTACCCGATTCCGGTTACTACCCGATCAGGCGATTGAGCCACGGGGCAACGGACGCCCCAATGCAAACGCGTGGGACAAGGTTCCAGGGGCCAACCCGGGTTGGATACCGCACACGCGAGCAGTGACGGGCAGGGACATGGACGACACCAAATCAAGACCGAAACAATCAAACCGCTCTCCTGGTTCAGCCCTGCTCGTCCGTGATGAAAACGATCCGCATGAGAAAGCCCCCAACGGGCGAAACGCCGTGCGGCGACACGCACCCCGCCAACTGCCGTTGAACATCGTCGGTCGGCTGCTCCGCCTCACTGTCAAGCTCATGGACGGTCCGCCTGACACGGGATGGCAACTCCGGACCATCGCCAACGAACTGGCCGATCTCGACGCCGTCAAACCACCGAATTCCGCCAAAGCTAAGCCGGACGTGGTCTGCATCACACTGACGCCGGACCGAATGATCGAAGCGTCCGGGATCCCGGTCGAGGATCGCGCGTCCGGGTCCGGCCGTCTTCACGACCGACTCGCCGAAAGACCGGGCTGGCTGAAGCGGGTCATGCGTGTGACGGTCGCCCGTGCCGGTCGGCCAGTCGTGGTACCGTTGATCGACTTGACCCGACAAGAAGACGATCGCGCCTCTTGGATGGGCAGCACGATGATCAACGACGATCGGGTTTTTCTCACGCTGATGCACGCACGGACTCCGACCGGCCAAACCGCCCCGCCGCTACGTGCCGTTCATGCGCACACCGCGAAGCTCATCACCACCGGCAAGGTCTCGCCCAACCTCCGCCCCCGGCTGGGGCTCACCCTTGACGAGCTTCTCACCGGCAAGTCCGAGGCAGAGATCGCCGAAGCCGTGCATCGCTCGCCGCACACCGTGCATGCCAACGTAAAGGAAATCTATCGAATCTTCGGTGTCACGAGCCGGGCGGCGCTGATGGCGAAGTTCATCGGGCGTCGCCAGCCCCGCCGACAATGAACGTCACCGGACCGTCGTTGATGCTGTGGACCTTCATGTCCGCGCCGAAGATGCCGGTGGCGACGGGCAGCCCGAGCTCGCGCAGCCGATCGACGAACCGGCCGAACAGCGCGTTGGCCTCCTTCGGCCCTGCGGCCGGGGCGAGCGCGGGTCGACGTCCTTTCGCCGTCGCGGCGGCGACCGTGAAGTTGCTCACGGCCAGCACCTCGCCGACATCGCCCACCGGTTTGTCGAACGCCTTCTCGCCATCGGGGAAAACACGCAACGCGGCGAGCTTCTCGGCATGAGCCATCGCGGACGCCTCGGTGTCGCCGGCCTCCACGGCCGTCAGCAGCAGAAGTCCACGCTCGATCCGTGCGACCCGTTTGCCGCCGACAACAACACGGGCTTCATCGACGCGTTGGAGGACCGTCCTCATGGCCGTACCACCGTGCCGTGTGTCACCTCGCCAACGTTCTCGATCCGCACGTTCACGATGTCGCCCGGGTCAAGCACGTCGTCAAGCTGCACATCGAAGTACCGCCCGGTTCGCCCGTGACACGGTGTTCCACGCTCGACGAGTACGTCCATCGTTTCACCGACGAACTGCCGACGGAATGCCAGCGATTGCTCGGCCGCGAGATCGTTGAGTTGCCTGACCCGGTCCCTGGCAACCGCGCCATTGACGTGGTCCTTGGTCCAGCGTGCCGCCGCAGTGCCGGGACGGGGCGAGTACGGGAACGCATGGATGTGCATGAACCCGGCGTGGCGTGCGACGGCGATCGTGTCGGCGAAGTCGGCGTCGGCCTCGCCGGGGAAGCCGGTGATGATGTCGGTGGAGAGCGCCGGTCGATCGAAGCGGCCGCGCACGAGGTCGACGAGCCGGAGAAAATCATCCCGGCCGTACTGCCGGTTCATCCGACGCAGCAACCGGTCCGAACCGGACTGCAACGGCAGGTGAAAGTGCGGCACCGGCTGCGGATGGTCGAGCAGTACGCCGATGAGTCGATCGTTCATATCGCCCGGTTCGAGCGAAGAAAGCCGCAGCCGCGGCAAACCGGGCACCCGCGTGCACAACGCCTCGACGAGTTCCGCCAGTGCTTCGGCGGTGGGCCGATCCTGTCGGCGACGCAGCGCGGTGGGTTGGCCGTACGCGCCAAGGAAGATGCCGGTGAGCACGATTTCCCGGTGCCCGGCGTCGACGAGCCTGCGTGCCTCGTCCACCACGTCCTCGATCGGCTTGCTCTCGAGCCGCGCGCGGAGGGACGGGATGATGCAATAGGTGCAGTGGGCGTTGCAGCCGTCCTGGATTTTCAGGAACGCGCGGGTCCGGTCCGCGCCCTCGGTGCCGAGCATCGGCAGATACGTCGCGCGATGACGTGTGCCCAGAACACGATCGATCTTGTCGGCGGCGGAATCGCGATGGGTCACGACCGCCGCGACACCGTCGATCGTCGCGGCCTGCTCCGGCTCGGCCGTTGCCCAGCAGCCGACGACGATCACGTCACCCGCCGGCTCGTCCTGGCCGAGCACCGGCAGCGAACGTCCCATACCCCGACCGAGCTTGCGCGTAAGCTTTCGGCTCTTGGCCGACGCTTCGTTGGTCACGGCGCACGAGTTCACGACGCGCAGGTCGCCGTCTTTCGCCACCTGCCGCAGGCCACGCTGTCGCAGGAGTTGAGCGATCTGCTCCGATTCGTAATGGTTGACCCGGCACCCGAGCGTGTGCACGGAGAAGGTCCGGTGCTTCTTTTCAACGAAAACCTCAGGCACGCGTGCATCGTAGAAGCTTGTGGCGCGTGGAGGATGTGTTATGCTGGGGCGTCGCGCGAAGCTACAGGAGGTGGCGTCGCGGGTCGCCCCGAGCCGGACACGAGAAACGCTTGTCCGGTTCGATCCCCGCCGGCCGCGACCAGACGTGGCCGCTTGAAGTATCGCCGCGATCGGAGGATTGCGGTGCCGAAAACCCGGATGTGAAACCCGCTCCCACTTGTGCCAAGGGCGGTGTTCGATCACATTGCATCACCGGCCGGACCCGTCCGACCGACTGTTCGTGAAACAGCTGTACACCGACCCGGCCAGTTAAGAATCGGCCCACGAAGAAAGGGACTGACCATGGCATCCACCGCATGGGGCATTGATATCGGCAACCGCGCCCTCAAGGCGATCAAGCTCACCCGCGAAGGCGGCGAGCTGAAAGTCGAGGACTTCGCCTTCGTTGAGCACGAGACCCCGCTCTCCCAGGCCGGCGACAACCGCGACACGCTCATCCAGCAGTCGCTGGGCAAGTTCGTCGAGGAAAACGAAACCAAGAAACTCCCGATCGCCGTCGGCGTCACCGGCGGGCAGACGTTCTCCAAGTTCGTCAAGCTCCCGCCCGTCGAGGCCAAAGAAGTCGACAAGATTGTCAACTTCGAAGCCATCCAGCAGATCCCCTTCCCGCTCGACGATGTCGAATGGTCATACCAGCTCTTCCAGGAACCCGATGATCCGGACCTCGAAGTCGGCATCTTCGCGATGCGAAAAGAGTTGGTGAACCAGCACGTCGCGAACTTCACTGATCTCGAACTCAACGTCCAACTCGTCCAGACCAACCCGCTGGCCCTCTACAACGGCGTCCAGCACGACGGTCGGCTGGTCAAGGGTGCGGCGATGATCCTCGACATGGGGATGGACAACACCGACCTGATCATCGCCGACGATCACACGATCTGGACCCGCAATATCCCCATCGGCGGCAACAGCTTCACCGAGGCGATCGAGTCGGCGTTCAAGGTCGACTTCGCCAAGGCCGAAAAGCTCAAGCGTGAAGCCAAATCCTCCAAGTACTCGCGGCAGATCTTCCAGGCCATGCGGCCGATCTTCGCCGAGCTCGTCTCCGAGATCCAACGTTCGCAGGGCTTCTATACCTCGACCCACAAGGACAAGAAGATCCGCAAGGTGATCCCGATGGGCGGCGGGTTCAAGCTGCCCATGCTGGCCAAGTACCTCCAGCAGAACCTCTCGATGCCGGTCGATCGGCCCGATCGGTTCCTGGCCAACCCGCCGAGCGACAGCGCCAAGGCTTCGGCGTACTCCGACCAACTGCTCTCGCTCGGAGCGGCCTACGGACTCGCGTTGCAAGGGCTGGGAGAAACGTCCGTGCAAGCCAACCTCCTGCCCGAGCACATCCGCAAGGAACAACTTTGGGCCGGAAAGACCAAGTGGTTCGCCGCGGCTGCCGCACTGTTCGTCGTGGGCGCGATGGTGCCGCTGGCGGCGTTCGGCGTGAACTCACTGGCGTTCAACAACCCCGTTGCCGAGGACAACCGCCGCGACGTGGACCAGATCCTTTCCAAGGCACGCAACCTCGACAGTCAGTGGGCCAGCAACGTCCAGGATGCCGGCGGTGACAACCTGGTCAAGATCCGCAACGCCCGCGACCTCGCCGAGTACCAGACGTTCTGGGCCGACTTCTATCCCGCACCCTTCGTCGCGTTGCCACAACCACAGCCAGAGGTCGCCCGAGGGCTGGCCGAAGGCGATGCCGACATGGTCAAGCAAGTCCCCCGCGACCAGCGAACGATCGTGCAGATCGAGGGTTTCCAAGCCAAGTACGTCTCGGATTTGGCGAGCATCGCTAACGACACCGACTTCGTCACCGCGGCCGGCTCGGCACTGGGCGAACGCACCCGCGGCCGACAGTTCGGCCGTGGCAGAGACGCCGAGGAAGCACCGGCCACCGAAGGCCCAGTCCCCGCCGACGCCCGTGGCTTTGTCGTCCAGCTTGACCTGATCTCACCGATGGCCCAGGCGGACGTGTTCGTGTCCAGCGAGGTCATCCCCGCCCTCGAAGCGATCGGCCCCAACCCGGACAACCCCAACGCACGCTACAAAGTCGTCAAAGCCGTCGTCGCCGATTCCGACCAGTTCAAGCGCAATAACCAGCGTCTCGACGACATGGAACGAGCGTACACCGCCACACAGGAAGAAACTCAACTCGGCGCCGACCTCGGCACCCGCCGCAACAACACCCGTGGCAACCGCGGCGGGTTTGGCGGGTTCGAAGGCTACGGGGGCGAGTTCGGGGGCTTCGAGAACTTTGGCGAGTTCGGGGGACCGCCCAGAGACTTCCGCCCTCGCAACAACCAACGCAACCGATCTGGTCGCCAAGGCAATCTTTACGACGACGAGGACGGAAACGCCGCCTATCTCGACCGACTGACCGGCGAGTCACAGCTCGACGACTGGGAAATCACCGTGTACCTCGCGGTCATGGTCGATCCCGAGCCGTACGAGCCGGAAGCTGCCCCCGAGGGTGAGGACCCCGTCGACGGCGACTTCAACGCCACCGCATTGAACCAGTAACATGAGTCAGTTAACCGACCTTTTTGCCCCAACAAGGTGGCCCCATGGACTTCATCAAGAAATTCGGCCTGTACATCGTGTTCGGCCTGATCGCCATCGCCTCGATCGTGGCCGGCCTGTTCTATCCGCTGCCCGGCATGCTTGCGAGCCTGCAAGGCGAGGTGGAAACACGCGCCAA
Source organism: Planctomycetota bacterium (assembly GCA_039182125.1). Taxonomy (NCBI): domain Bacteria; kingdom Pseudomonadati; phylum Planctomycetota; species Planctomycetota bacterium. The sequence goes on along the minus strand of JBCDCH010000024.1, from coordinate 28,635 downwards.
TCTCGACTCGGACCTGTCGAGCCTGCTGAACAAGTCGCGCTCGCTGCCTGACATCAGCATCGACGGCGACGAGCCGGAAGAGCTGACCGTCTTCCCGACCGAGGCCAACTACAACCTCGGCGTCGAAGCCGTCGAAAACTTCAGCCAGTCGGCCGATCAGGTCATCAGCCTCATCGACGCGATCAACGCCAAGCGGCCGTTGGTCGACGGCGCACTCCCCCTCGAACTCGGCGAGCCGAACCGCATCGTGCTGCTGCAAGGGTTCCAACGCACCTACCAGCGTCGGATGAACGCCAACGGCGATACGCCCGAAAGCTCGCTTGTGGCCAACCCACTGCAGGGCACGTTCCCGCTCGACAGCGATGAGCTCGATCGCGAAGCCGAGCGGATCGAGAGCGTGCTTCGCCAGCGCATCCAGTTCGACGCGGCCGGCCAAGCGATCAACGAGGACGAGGTCATGGCCCAGATCGACGAACAACTCGAAGCGCTCGCCGACCGATTGGTCGCCCGCAAGGCCCAGACGGCCAAGCTCTATGTCAGCCCCGACGCGTTCGAAGTTTCGCAGTCCATGACGGCCGACACGGCCCCGACGAACATCGACGTCTTCTACGCCCAGGTCGCACTCTGGGCCCAGGAAGAAATCGCCGGTGCGATCGCCGACGCGAATGCCGACGCGACCAACATCCTTGATGCCCCGGTCAAGCACCTGCTACGCGTGGAGGTCGATGCCAACGCACTGGGCGGCCTGGAGTCGGGCCGTGGCAGCAACCAACGCAACACGCCGACCGACGTGGACTACCCCGCCGACCCAGCCGCGACGATCGAGCCGGACTACACCGTTTCGCTCACCGGCCGCAAGAGCAACTCCTTCTACGAGGTCGTGCCCTTCACGGTCCGTATGCGGGTCGACGCGACCGAGGTACCGGCGGTGCTCGCTGCCTTCAGCGACAACCGCTTGCTGTCGGTGCTCAACATCACGAGCATGGAAGTCATCGACAACGGGTTGGCCAAAAGCCAGTCGTTCCTCTACGGCGATGCGCCGGTCGTCGAACTCGAGGTCGAAGGCGAAGCCTTGATGCTCCGCTCCTGGCTCGCCAGCTATGTGCCCAAGGCGGTTCAGGCGGCGATCATGAACGTCGAAGAAGAATCCGACCGCGGCAACTTCGGCTTCCCCGGCGGCGCGAACTTTGGCGGATTCGAGGGCTACGGCGGTGAGTTCGGCGGGTTCTGACCCGTTCTCGCCTCGCCACCTTCCACGCTTATCACCCCAGTTTTGTTATTATCCCACCTCGACCCGGCGATGACGCCGGACATGACACGGAGTTCACATGGAAAAGCTCACCGCATTTGCCGAGAAGTATCTGGAATGGGTCGTCCTGGCCGTGGCGGGCGTGTTCGTTCTGTTCATGGTGTACCTGTACGTCTTGAACAACCCGACCACCGCCGAACTCGCCGGCGACAAAGTCGGACCGGGCGAGGTGGACGAAAAGCTCCTTGAAGGCAACGCGACCCGCCTGCAATCGGCTATCAACAATCCACGCACCGTCGACATCGAGGTCGAAAACGTCGTCGAAGCGATCGCGGCCAAGTTCGACAAGCAAGACGACACGTTCCCGCAAATCGCCCGGGAAACCGTGCCCAGCCTCGGCGCGGACTTCGAACTGCCGGACCTCCCTGAGGGCGGCGAGATGCCCGAAGAAAGCGGCGGCGTCTTCATCGCTGAACTTCCCAAGATTCCCCCGGCCACGGTCGCGTTGGTCTACGACGGCAAGGCCAAGGCCATCCCCTTCGCCCTCGAAGGCATCGACGACGTCGCGCCCGAAGGCAATCCTGATGACGCGATCGACACCAACTGGGTGAAGGTCGTTTACGAAATCCCCCTGGCACAACTGCGTCAGTCTTGGCAGCAGGCGGCTCTGCCGAACGTCGCCAAGCAGACCGTCTTCCTGGACGCCCATCTCGTCCGCGAGGAACTCCTGCCCAACGGCGAATGGGGCCCGGCGATCAAGATCGACCGACTGCCCACCGTCTTCATCCCCGAAGAACCGGCCGTCGGCAACAAGGGCCAGGAAGAGTCGTTCCGCAACTTCATGGCCCAACAGCAGGTCGACATCGTGATGGAACCGTTCTTCCAGTTCGAGGAAGGCGACGACCCACGGTTTGAGCCGGTGCAAGAAGAGGAAGGCGATGAGGGCAACGTGGCCGGCCGGGATGATGACTTCAACCCCGAGGACTTCCTCGAAGGTCCCATCCCCGACGACCTGACCCCGGAACAGCGTGAAGCGGTTCTCGACGCCCGCCGGAAGGAAGCCCAGCGTCGTCAAAGGGAAGGCAATCGTCCTCGTGGCGGTGGCCCTGGCGGATTCGGAGGCTTTGAAGGCTACGGCGGTGAGTTCGGCCCTGACAGCGGTGCTTTCCTGCCCATCGCCCAGTCCCGTCCGCCAAGCGGCAGGGAATTTGAGAACTTTGGCGAGTTCGGAGGTTATGGCGGCGAGTTCGGCTTCGGCGGTTTCGGCTACGGCGACGAGTTCGGTGATCCACGCGGTGGCCGGCCCGGCATCCGACGCGGCGACCAGGAAATCGGCTACGCCCCCCGGTCGTTCTTCAACCCTCTCGACGACAGCGACCTCGACGCCAATGTCCGAGGCTGGCTCTACGACATCACCGCCGAGCCGGGCAAGACCTACCGCTACAAGGTCATGTACGCCCTGCAGAACCCGCTCTGGAACTACGACGCGGGCGACGAATTCCCCGAGGACAAGCTCGCCCTGCTTGACCCGCTGTTCATCGAGAGCGACCAACTGGCCACCGGCTGGTCCGAACAGATCGAAGTCGAGCCCGACACCTACCTGTTCCTCGCCAAGGAAATCCGCGGCAACGACAACTCGCCCGAGTTCACTGTTTTCCGTTGGAAAGACGGAACCATGAACGAAGAGAGTTTCACTGCAAGCCCGGGGGATCCCATCGGCGGCATGAAGGACGACATCGACTACACCACCGGCTGGATCCTTGCCGACGTCCGCCAAGACCCGGCCACTAACGAACGCGTCGCTGTGCTCATTCACACCGACGGTCGAGTACAGATTCGCGGCAAGGCCGACCTCTCCGATGACCAAGTCGACGAGCTTCGCGATCAAATCCAGATTGCCGACAGCCGATAAACATCGGTTGCTCGCTTACCCCCGACGACCGCGACAAACCCGCGTTTTGATGGCGTGACCTGTTTCAAATCGCCTGATGAACGCCCTGTCGCGGTCGTCGTCTGTTTTGGTGTAACCTAAACTTCAAGTCCGATGATGAACTTTGCCCCGACCGAAACCGCCGTGATTGATGACACCGCCAACGGCCGTGCGACGGCCGAGAAAACGGTCCGTGTACGCATCAAACGTCAGGACTCGCCGGACGCCGAGCCTCGCTGGGAAGCCTTCGATGTGCCCGTCCGGGCTAACATGAACATCATCTCGGTCTTGCAGTACATCGCCGCCAACCCCACGACCGTCGACGGCAAGAACACCACCCCGCCGGTCTGGGACTCCGGTTGCCTCGAGGAAGTCTGCGGCGCTTGCACCATGGTTATCAATGGCCGCGTGCGGCAATCTTGCTCGGCGTTGGTCGACGAGATCACCGACGACAACAACACGATCACGCTCGAGCCGATGACCAAATTCCCGCTCATCCGCGATCTCTGGGTGGACCGCTCGCGGTTGTTCAACGATCTGAAGAAGGTCATGGCGTGGGTCCCGATCGACGGCACCTACGACCTCGGTGCCGGTCCACCGATTAGCGAAGACCTGCAAGAAGAGCGCTACCCACTTTCCCGCTGCATTTCCTGCGGTTGCTGCCTCGAAGCGTGCCCGCAGTACACGCCGACCAACGAGTTTGTCGGGGCCGCCGTGATCAGCCAAGTCCGCCTCTTCAACGACCACCCCACCGGCGAGGCGCTCAAGAACGAGCGCCTCGAAGAACTGATGAAGCCCGGCGGCGTCGCCGACTGCTCGAAGGCCGGCAACTGCGTCGAAGTCTGCCCGAAGGAAATCCCGCTCCTCGAGTCCATCGCCAGCGTCCAACGCCAAGCAACCTTCTACGCGCTCAAGCGGTTCTTCATCAAGTAAGCTCGCGGCCGAATGGCCGCCATCACCTACGACATCTCTCCGCCCCTCGACGACGAGACGCTCAACGAGCTGTACGCCGACTCGACATGGCCGAACCACACCACCGGGTCATGGCAGGCCGAGCTCAAGCACTGCCTGCTCCACGTCGCGGCGTTTGACGGTGATCGACTCACTCGTCGGCTTCGCTTTCGTCGCTTGGGACGGCGGCGTACATGGATTTCTTCTGGAGCCGACCGTGCGACGCTCTCACCAGCGCCACGGCATTGGTCGTCGACTCGTACATGAGGCGACGCAAGCGTGCCGGGCGCGAAGACTCCATTGGCTGCACGTCGACTTCGAGGATCATCTCGAACCCTTTTACCGGGCTTGCGGGTTTCGACCGGCCAAGGCCGGACTGATCCGACTGGATGAAGATTGACGCACCGGCCGCAACGCTGAGTGCTCACGCACATGCGGTGCGCGTGATGCGTCGATGAGACACGATTTGATTCATAATCAAATGATTACACGATTGCCTCCGTGAAGCGCTCCCCGGACTTGATCTTCAAGGCCATCGCCGACCCGAACCGTCGTCGATTGCTCGACGCGGTCCAGGATGAGGAACAGCCGGTCGGAACGTTGGTCGACATCATGGACATCTCGCAGCAGCTTCGGACGCTGTACGAGGCGGGGCTGGTGGAAGGTGCGGGAGGAGGGTCGCCGACGCTTCTACGCCGCCGACGCGGCGGGGCTGGCTGTCATCGACAGCTGGCTCGACCACTATCGCCACTTTTGGACCGACCGCCTCGACGCCCTCGGGCGACACCTCGACCGCAAAGCCGCCGCACGCCGCAAACAAGCACCATGAAGCAGATCCGCCTCCAACGCACTCTTCCCCACCCCGTCGCTGACGCGTGGGAGGCACTGACCGACGCCGACGCGATGGCGGAATGGTTGATGCCCAACGATTTCCGCCCGACCGTCGGACACACCTTCACGTTCCGCACCAAGCCCGGACCCGGCTTCGACGGAATCGCCCACGGCGAGGTGCTCGCAGTCGAACCGGAGAAGATGCTTCAACTCCGCTGGCAGGCGGGCAAGCTCGACACCATCGTCACCTTCACGCTCGAACCGCTCGGCACCGATCAAACTCGGCTCACGCTGACGCACACCGGCTTCGGCTGGGGCGACCTGACGGCCCGACTGTTTCTCGGCTTCGGCTGGCCGAAGGTCATCGATCGGCTCGGTCGATCGGCGGCCCAACGCGGCGCGCAGCGTTGAACTCCGATCCACCGACCCGGTCGACGCGCGACCTACGCTTGGCCATGCCCTTCACCCGACACGGCTTTCGTGAACTGCTCGTCGGTTCGCTCGTGCTCGCGCTCACCGGCTTCGCGCTCGGATGGGTTTGGTGGCCACTCGCTCTGGTGATCTTGCCGGCACTCGTCTTCCTGTTCGCGTTCTTCCGAGACCCGGAACGTTCCTCGCCGGATGACGTGCAGACCTATGTCTCGCCGGCCGACGGGAAGGTCTCGGACGTCACCACGATTGACGACGACCCACTCGTCGGCGGCCCGGCGACGCGCGTGGGCATCTTCCTCTCGGTCTTCAACGTTCACGTCAACCGCAGCCCCTGCGACGGCGTCGTGAAGGAAGTCATCTACAAAAAGGGCAAGTTCATCAACGCCCTCGACCACGCCAAGGCGTCCGACGAGAACGAGAGCAACACGCTCGTGATCGCCGACCCCGAAACCGGCGAGGTCCGTGCGGTGGTCAAGCAGATCGTCGGCCTCATCGCCCGCCGCATCGTCTGCACGAAGCAGGCCGGCGACACCGTCACCCGCGGCGAGCGCATCGGCATGATCAAGTTCGGCTCCCGCACCGAGCTGACCGTCCCCAAAGCGTTGTACCCGGACGTGCTCGTGGCCGTCGGCGACAAGGTGCAGGGGGCCAGGACGGTCATGGTCGGCGTCGGCGAGACCCACGACGAGGCCGAGCCGTTGGCGAGCACGACGCCGGTGTAAGCAACACACTCGGCCGACTTGCTATCCTCTGCATAATGGACTCCCACGTCGAACGCGATCGCAAGCGGCACCGCCGGGCGCGGGTGCGACGCAAAGCGGTGATCCGCGGCGTCCACACGCTTCCGTCGCTCGCCACCCTCGGCAACGCGGTCAGCGGCTTCGCGGCCATCTATGTCGCGACACTCACACCGATCGACGCGGTCGACGCAGCCACCATCACGAGCGTCGACCCGATCACCGCGTTCTTCATGCGACACACCGTTGTCGCGGCCATCTATCTCATCGCGCTGGCCATGATCTTCGACGCGCTCGACGGCCGCCTGGCCCGCATCGCCCGCCACACCACGGACTTCGGCGGGCAGCTTGATTCGATGGCCGACATGGTCAGCTTCGGCGTCGCCCCGGCGATCATCGCGCTCAAGGTCTTCCGCTTCGACGGCGTCGATCTGCCGCTCGTACTCACTCGGCTCATCTTCGGCGTGAGCATGATGTACGTCGCCTGTGCCGCGCTGCGGCTCGCGCGGTTCAACGTCACCAACGAGCACGGCGAGCAGCATCACATGTCGTTTCTCGGCCTGCCCTCACCCGCGGCCGGTGGCGCGGTCTGCGGGCTCGCGCTCATGCAACAAGATCTATTGCAAGAGGCCGTCCGCTTCGCCGGCAGCGGGATCGGTTCCACGCTGCACGTGTTGAGCATCATCGCGACCATCGCCGTTCCGGTCGTCACGCTCGGCGCGGCTTTGCTCATGGTCAGCAACATCCGCTACCCGCACTTGGTCAACCGCGGGCTACGCGGTCGCAGAAACCTCGGCGTTCTGGTTCTCGCCGTTGGCATCGTGGCCTTGCTCATCGTGCAACACCGCTATGTGCTGGGACTGTTCGCCTTGACGCTCATGCTCAGCGGACCGATCGTGTGGCTCCACGGCCGCTGGCGCCGAGCCCATGCGAGCGCGTCGTAGTCCGGGCAATGCCCGGCCTACGCTTGACCCCATGTCCCAGATCGTCACCCGCTACGCACCTTCCCCCACCGGCGAGCAGCACGTCGGCGGCGCTCGCACCGCACTGTTCAACTGGCTGCTGGCCCGCAACACCGGCGGCAAGTTCTACCTCCGTATCGAGGACACCGACCAAGCACGCTCCACCCAGTCGTCGGTCGAATCGCTGCTGCGCGACCTGAAGTGGATCGGCTACGACTGGGACAACGCCGACGACCTGATGTACCAGTCGAAGCGCGTGCCGATCTACGACAAGCTGATCAGTGAGTTGATGGAGCGCGGACTTGCGTACGAGGCGTGGGAGACCAAGGCCGAGCTCGACAACATGCGCGGCCAAGCCGCGATCGCCAAGCGACCGTTCCTGTACAAGCGGCAGAACTACACCCACGAGCAGCTGGCGAAGTTCAAGGACGAGGGCCGCAAGCCGGTCGTGCGGTTCGCGATGGCGGAGAAGCCGTACTACTTCGACGACGAGGTGCTCGGGCCCAAGTGCGGCGTCGACGCGGACCAGGCTCAGGACTTCGTCATCCGAAAGACCGACGGCATGCCGACGTACCACTTCGCCGTCGTCATCGATGACGCGGAGATGGGCATCACGCACATCCTGCGCGGGGCCGAGCACCTACTCAACACCTGCCAACACATCGCCCTGCAAGAAGCCCTCGGCTACGACCGGCCCAAGTACGCGCACCTGCCGGTCATCGAGAAGATGGGCGGCGGCAAGATGTCCAAGCGCGATCAGGACAAACTCATCCGCGAGCGTGCCCGGGAGTGGCGTGACGCGCACGGCGAGATCGTCGTCGACGGCGTGGACGTGGAGAAGTTCCTCAGCGACAAGAAGAGCCAGCTCGAAACCGCCGAGCAGGACAAAGTGATGGCGGTGATCGGGATGGAGCGGCGTGAGTTGCCGGAGATTAACATCGCCGACTTCCGCGCGGCCGGCTACCTGCCGGAAACGCTCAACAACTTCCTCGCCCTGCTCGGCTGGTCCACCGGCGACGACACCGAGCGGATGAGCATGGACGAGCTCGTGTCACGCTTCAGCCTCGACCGCATCGGCAAGAGCTCGGCCAAGTTCGACCGCGCGAAGCTGACCAAGTTCAGCACCGAGGCGTTCGAACACGCCGAGCCGCAACGCGTGTTCGGCGCCATGACGGACTGGCTCAGCGTCAACCCCGACAGCCCGTTGCACCGGTGCGACGACGATCAGCTGCGCACGCTTCTCGCGATGAACACCGGCTTTCACGTCCTCGCCGAGGTCGAGCAAAAGTCGACCCTGTTCTTCGAAGCACCGACCGAGTATGACGAGAAGGCGGTCGCGAAGTTCATCCGCAAGGGCGAGCCGAGCGGGTTGGAGCATCTGCGAACCAGCCGCGAGGTGCTCGCGGCGGTCGAGACGTGGGACACTGCGACGATCGAGGCCGCGATCCGCAAACAATGCGAGGGCAGCGGCGCCGGCCTCGGCAAGGTCGCCCAGCCGCTGCGCATCGCCGTCGCCGGCGGGCCGGTCAGCCCGCCGATCTTCGACACGCTGGCCTTCCTCGGCAAGGACAAAACCCTCACCCGAATCGACGCGACCCTCGCGGCGCTTTCCGAAACCGCCTGAAAGGAACCACCATGAGCCAGACCAAAGTCATGCTGATCGGTTTGAAGACGTCCGCGGTCGACTTCGAGAAGTGGCCACAACTCACGCCCGAGAAACTCGAGGCAGGGTTCAAGGACCTCCTCAACGAGCTAGCCGCCCAAGGGTTCGAGCCACGCAACTGCCTGGTCGACACCGGCGAGACGGCCGAGCAAGTCGTCGTCGAGACGCTCGACGAGTTCGCCCCGGACGTGGTGGTGATCGGCGCGGGTGTGCGCAACGACCCGGACCACCTGTTGCTCTTCGAGAAGGTGATCAACCTCGTGGTCCGGCACGCCCCCGGCTGCCGAATCGCGTTCAACACGCTGCCGTTCGACACCGTCGACGCCGTCCGCCGTTGGGCGTGAGGCATCGCGAAGGTCTCCGACGTCATCAACCCGATACCGGCAACGGCCCCCAGGCATTGCGTACCACGCGGCGTTGTTCGTCGAACCAGTCGGCGTAGTTCGTACACGGTCCCAGTGCGTCGCCGCGCTCGGCCATGAGTGTTTGCATCGTCGCTTCCAACTCGTCGGCCAACGGCGTATCCGCGAGGTTGTTCATCTGCCACGGGTCGGCCGCGTTGTCAAAGAGCACACGCTCGCCGGTCAGCCAGCGGGCGTAGGTGTGCGTCGGCGTGCGGACGCCGCGCCACTCGGCACCGGTCTTGAGGTGATCGAACGCCTCGCTGAACCGCATGAGCAGCAACGCGTCTTGCCCCGCCGACGCACCCCGCCAGCCGGCCGAGCAATCGACGCCCTCGACCGTGGCCGGCACGCCCAACCCGCACATGCAGCAGAGCGTCGGCATCATGTCCGGCATCCCCATCAGCACCGACCGCCGACCGCTGCCCAACGCCGGATGCCGCAGGATGAGCGGAATGCTGATCGACTCCTCGTGAGGCGAGCGCTTCTCGAAGAACCGCCCGCCGCGTGCGCCGCCCTCGTTGCCGTGATCGCTGGTGAAGATGAACAGCGTGTCGTCGAGCTTGCCGAGTGCTTCGAGTTCGTCGAGCAGTCGGCCGACCATTGCGTCGACGCAGCGGATCATGGCGAGGTACTCGCGGTAGCCCCAGCGGGTGGTTTCGTGTTCCTCGAACGCCGCGACGTTGGGCGGGAGCACCAAATTCGCCTCGTTGGGCAGACCTTCGTAGGCCCAGTCCGGCGCGTGTTGCTTCAGGTCCGACCACGTCGAGTCGTGCGGCTGGTGAGGCGACACGCACAACAGGAACGGCCGATCATCGTCCGCCCGGAGAAAGTCCAACGCAAAATCGCCCAGCCCGTCGGTCTCATAGCCCTTCCACCGGATCGTGTCCCAATCGTCACCGGCGAGCGGGCCATCCCAGTAGATCATGTGTTGGTTGTAGCCCCGCCAATGCTCGAAGCCGCCGCGGTCACGGCCGACGGGGACGTAATCCGGAACGTTCGCCGCGGGGAACGCACCCGTGTGCAGGTGCCATTTGCCGATCCAGCCGGTGCGGTACCCCGCATCGCGGAACACGTCGGCGAGCGTCACCTCGTCATGCCGCAGGCGGACGGAGTTCATCACGTGTCCGGTCGTCTGCGGATGTCGACCGGTCAACAGCATCGCCCGTGCCGGCGTACACACCGGACACGTCGAACACATGTCGTCGATGACCACCCCCTCGGTCGCCAGCCGATCAAGGTTCGGCGTCGGCGCAAGCGTCGCATCACCCTTTGCGTACATCGACAAGGCACGGGACGTCAGTTGGTCGGTGAGCAGCAGGAGAACGTTCACCGCCGCAATCTACCCGTTCCGGGAAGTCACTGCTTCACCGTCATCGCCCGGCGGATCTCGCGCTCCTGCACTTTTCGCTTGAGCGTCTCGCGTTTGTCGTGTTCCTTTTTGCCCTTGGCGACCGCGAGCTCAAGCTTGGCCCGGCCGTTCTTCCAGTACACGCTTGTCGGGATCAGGCTCGTGCCCTTCTCGCGCGTCGCTTCCTGCAGCTTGCGGATCTCACGCTTGTGGACGAGCAGCTTCTTGGACCGCAGCGGCTCGTGCTGGTTCGCGATGCCCGACTTGCGGTAGGGGTCGATGTGGAAGTTGGCGACCTCGAGTTCACCACGCGGCGTGAACCGTGCGTAGGCCTCACCGAGATTGCCCTGGCCGGCGCGCAGGGCTTTCACTTCCGACCCGAGCAGCGCGATGCCGCACTCGATGTGATCGGAGAGGAAGTAGTCATGCCGGGCCCGGCGGTTGAGTAGCCGCGGGCTGTGGTCGACTTTCTGTTTGCCCTTCTTGGCCACGGCGAAAGTGTAGCTTGATTCGCCGCGCCGGTCGGGGAACAATACCCACTACTGCGGATGTGGCGGAATTGGCAGACGCGCCGTCTTCAGGTGGCGGTGACCATTGGTCGTGGAGGTTCGAGTCCTCTCATCCGCACTTTTCAACCCTCGCCGATCGGCGGGGGTTGTTTCGTTGCTAGCCTATTAATCCGCGAGTGCCGAACGGGCCGGGCTCGTCGGGGACGGTGGTCGGGTCGAGCGTCTGGCGCTCGATCTCGCGGCCGGCAAACGCGTCGAACAGGACGACCTCGGCCGGCGGATTCTCCGTGCCAAAGACGACGGTGGCGGTATTGTTGAAGCCCCGCCCCTCCCGCGGCCTGCTCAAGTCGATGAAAAGCACCTCGCCCTCACGGCGGGAGGTGATGTCGTAGGTGTAGTTGTCGGGGACGTTGAGGAAGAACTGTGCCTGGAAGCCCGTGCCGTCGTTGGTGAAGACGTTGCGGAAGAGATCGAACGCCGGACCGCCGAAGACGGTGCGGGCACGTTCAAAGAGACCAGTGTCGACCCAGTCGATGCGTGGCTCGCGACGATCACCAGGAAAGCTGCGCCGTTGTTCGACGCCGACGGTGCGGTCCCAGCCGTCGTCGCCGCCGTCGCGGAACCAGTCGAAACCATCACCGCCGATGAGTTCGTTGATGCCGGTACCGGCGAAGAGCCGATCGTCGCCCGCGCCGCCGTTGAGCACGTCGTCGCCGTCCACGCCCGAGAGCAGGTCGTTTCCGGCATTGCCTTCGATGCGGTCGCGACTGTCACCGCCGCCAAGGGTGTCGTCGCCCTCACCGCCGACGAGGTACCCCCCGCCGTCACCACCGATGAGCAGGTCGTCGCCGTCGCCGCCGCGCAACACGACTGGCAGGTCACCCGATACCGCGACGCTGTCGTTACCCGCGCCGACCTCTACGCTCAGGCGGATCACGTTCTCCTGGTTGATCGCGATGGGCTCGATATACCGGCCGGTTACGAGGATCTGTGACCCAGTTGTTGTGATAAGCAGCTCGTCGCCGAAGACCGTTCCGCCGATGTAAACGCTTCCTGCCGGCAGGCCGGGACCTTCCAGCGGAACCGCATGAGTGACCGGCGGGAACATCGCGATGGACCCGACACCCGTCAGACCGCGCAGGTCGTCGTCGCCGCGAACGACGTTGCGACTGAGCACGACGCCGTCGTCGGGGGTGATGACTTCGATGCGGTCGAACGACTCGCCGCCAGCCGGGCCGAGGTCGAACCGCCCGTTGTAGTTGGTAAACGCCTGTGCAGCTCCGACCGGCGGGTCGGTCGGTGTCACTCGGATACGCAACGTGCGGTCAAAGCTCGGAAGCACCACCCAGTCGAGCCGGAAGCCGGAGTCGGAGAGATAGAAACTGACCAGTGCGGCGCGGTTGCCGTTGGCGCTGCCGAGGTAGATGTTGCCGACTGCGTTGCGGAGGTTGATGCGCGGGGTGTAGTCGCCATTGATCGGGTTGCCATCGGTATCGGTGACGCGCTCGGCGGAGAGGTCCGCCTCGCCGAACGCCGGGCCGCGTGCGCTGCCGCCATCCCGAACGAGTTGGTCCGTCCCCCTTCCGCCGCCGACGATGTTGGAACCGGTGCCGGGCCAGAGTTCGTCATCACCGTCGTTGCCCAGCAGCGTGTCGGCATCAAGGAAGCCGTAGAGGATGTCCGCACCCGGTCCGCCCGAGAGCAGGTCGGCCCCATCGCCGCCAATCAGCACGTCGTCGCCGCGGCCGCCGATGAATGTCATCGGCACGCGGTAGCGCCCGGACTCGACCCAATCATCGCCCCCGCCCGCTTCCACTTCGACACGCTCAAGAATGCCATACGGCACGAACTCACCAACCACGTTGTCATGACTGTTCGTGATCCGCGCAATCAGGCCGAGTGTCCAGGGGCCAGACCCGTCTGCGGGCGGCCGTGACGACTGCACAATCTCGATCCGATCGTCCGCTGGTGTTCCGCTTACACGCAGCACGCCATCAACAAGCGAAACACCCGCTGCCAAGAGACGGCGAGGTTCCAACACTTCAACTCGATACCCCATGTCCATACCCCAGTGACGCCGCGACGGGTTCATTGTTTCTTCGCTTGCAACACTTCAATCACCGCGTCGAATGCGGGCTTGGGCTGGAGTTGGCGATCGAAGAGCAATGGGTGGTTCGTGCGGCCCCTGACCGGCCAGCCGTTGAGCCAGGTCGCTCCGTCGTGCGTCCCCCAGAACGTCACGCGACTGATGCGTTCGTCGTACTTGGTGAGCAGTTCGAAAATCTCGCGGTAGCGGTCGGCCAACGCTTGTTGCCTTTCGTCGGGCAGGCCGTCGGCATACGGGTTGCCGACCGCGCCGGGGCTGATGTCCAGATCGGCACCGGCCGCGTCGCGGGGGAGCATGTCGATGTCGAGTTCGGTGATGTCGATGTCGTATCCGGCGTCGAAGTAGGCGGTGAGGCCGCGCTCGAGTTGCTCGATGTCGGGACCGCCGATGAGCCAATGGCCCTGGATGCCGACGCGATCCGGTCGGACGCCGGCGGCATCGAGTTCGGCGAGCAGGCGCAAGGCCTTGTCCCGTTTGTAGTCGAGTTCGATATTGAAGTCGTTGTAGTAGAGTTCGACGTCCGGGTCGGCTTCGCGGGCGAACTCGAACGCCTTGATCACATAGTCGTCGCCGATCGCGCGAAGGGCCGGCGTGTCACGCAGGTACGGACCGTTGTCGGAGATCGCTTCGTTGACCACGTCCCAACCGTGCACGCGGCCCTTGAAATGCTTGACCACCGTGTGGATGTGCGCCCGCATATTCTCCAGGGCTTCGTCGCGCGGCAACGGCTCGCCGGCCTCGTCCTCGAACATCCATGCGGGTGCCTGCTGATGCCAGACCAGCGTGTGGCCGATAAGCGCGATGTCGTTGGCCTCGGCGAAATCGGCGAGCTTGTCGCCGGCCGTGAAATCGAAAGCGCCGGGCTCGGGTTGAACTGATTTAGGTTTCAACTCGTTCTCGGCGGTGATCGCGTTGTACTGCGTGCGGATCAGATCGGCGACGGCGGGATCGTCCAACGCACGTGCCATGATCGCCGTGCCGATGAGGAACCGCCCTTCGGCCGCTTCGGGCAAGGTTGGTTCACGAGTCGGCTCGATGGGCACACCCGCCCTGTCATCGCCTCCCGCGACACGAGACATCTGACAACCGGCGAGAACAAGCAATGTGACCAACGCGAATGTGTTCATGGGCTTCCTCACTGAGGTTTGCCATGCTACTGCAAGCGACGTCATGGTCACACCAGCAGATCGAGCGTGAGCGCGATGACCGTGTCCGGATCGATGTCGATCCGCTGCTCGAACTTCGCGGTCAGCACATCGGTACCGATGGCGATGAGCCAACCGTCCTCGACCACCGCCTGCTCGACGACCGTGCCGTCGGCAAGCGTCAACGTGCAGACCGCCGTGTATTTGCGGCGAGGACAACCGAGCTCGACGAGACAATCCCGCCAGCGATCGGGCAGGGGTTTAGCGAGGCGATTGCGGGTCGGGCCGGCCATGGTGGTGGGGTCAGAAGAAGCTCCAGACAATCCCCGCAAGACCGGCGGCGAGGTTCGTCAGGTTGAGCCCGAGCGCGATCCACGCGATCGAACCGCCGACACGTTGCAACGCGACGACCGAGAGGAAAATTCCGACCGCCGCCCCGGGCAGGATCGCCAGCGTGAGCATCCCGAGCAGGACGCCCGACGCTTGGGCCTTCCTCGGCTCGGCGAGAAACACGCTCCCCCAGCCCACGCTCATCCAAAGCAACCCGAACGCCCCAATCGCCGCCGCCACCCACGGCGTCCACCAGAACGGAAGTCGCTGGTTGGTACCGGTGGCGTAGTCGATGGGCGGCTCATCGGGCACGCGGCAGTCTACGTCGTTGACAGGCCTAGAGCGGCGCGGCACGCGGCTAGCCGATCTTCCGTGAGCGGTTCGTATCGGCCGAGTAGCTCGGCCGGAAACTCGCCCAACGGATTGGTCGTGTTTACCTTCGCCCCGCCGGCAACAAGGGCGGCAATGATCGCCGGATTGCCGATGTAACATGCCATATCCAATGCCGAGCGTGGGTCGGCCCGAGCATTGGGGTTGAGTCCGCGTTCAAGCAACGCTTCGGTTAACGCCAACGAACGTGCATCGTGAACCGCCGCCGCCCAGAGGTGCGGCCCAACATGCTGGCGATGCGCGTCCATCAACTCGGAAGCTACAAGAAGATCGCCGCGCTTGACCGCCTGCTCCATTGCGCTGCGCACGTCGCGTTGTCTGAGAATCGCCAGCTCTCGGTCACGCGTCTTCCACCACGAGTTAGCGTCTTCAGAATCAAAATTCGCCTTAGCGAACTCAAGCGGCGTGACGTTCTCGAACGTTTCATCACGCTTGGTGCGCCAGCTATACATGCGGATCGTCGCCCGCATGGAGAAGTCGATCCATCGGCCGTAGCGCTCAAGCAGGTGCTCGAACATGGGAAAGTTGCCACCGCCGTTGGAGGCGATGGCATGGAAGATGGGTGTCTGCCCGCCACCACGGAAATCGCGGCGATCGTTGATCGGACCTTCGGTCTGATTGGCCCGCGTGTTGATCTCGATCCCGTGCGCGTAGCCACGCTCGCAGAGTAGATCGACACAACGGACCGCCTGATGCTCGACGGCATGGTGGAGGTAAGTCGCGCCTTCGAGTTTGATGTTGCCGTAGTCGAAGCCGGCGAGTCGTTGTGCAATCCGCGACGGGTCGGCGTCGAGCAACGCCGCGAGCTGATCCGCGTCGTCACGGAAGACCGCAAATGCAAGGTCGTCCACTTCACTCGGCTGCGTCGCGCCGTACTCGCGCAACAGATCGATGGCCGCGTGTTTCGTCGCCGGGTCGACGCGCATGTAACTGCCGAGCAGCATCCGCATTGGCGTGTTGTGGTTGGCGTACTTGGTCCGTCGGTCCGGGTCGCTGTCGGGGTCGGCCCCGCGTTCGAGCAGAAAGCGGATTCCCGCGAGGTTGGCCCCTTCGCATGACGCGAGCAGGATCGGCCCGTAGCCGCCACCGTACTCGCCGTTGACGTCGGCACCGTGGTCGACCAGGTACTGAGCAATGTCGAGGTGCTGGTGCGTCGCGCGGGCGAGTCCAAGGTCGAGGTCGTGCTGCGTGAAGCGGCCTTCGTCAACGAGCCGGCGGACGCGCTCGAAGTCGCCGGCGGTCGCCGCCTTCGGGATGTTGTCATTGGGATCAGCACTCCACGCCGCGGAGTCCGCGGTGACCGACTCGACGTGGCCGATCAGTTTTACCCAACTCGTAAATCCATACTCGACGGCGACGACATGCTGCGCATCGGCGAGCTTGATCGCCTTGCCGGGCAGGACTGCTGAGCACCGCTGCGTTGCCCACGGCTGGGCAAGGCGATGATCGGCGAGCAGACGCTTGGCCTGCTTGCGGAGGTGCTCGACCGACGGGTCGACCGGGAGTTTCTTGATGGAGTCCATGCGGACCTTCCTTCGGTAATGCCCGGTGTCCGCACGATCGGGCTGGAAAGAAGGTGCCGATGAAATGTACGAATCGGATCGGTGGGCTGAGCCCTTCCCGCGGACCGGGCGCGGCCGAGACCACGCCCGCCAAGCCTACCGCGCCGCGGTCGGGGCACAAGCGTTCACCTCATCCACCGCTTCGCTCGCCGGCCAAACGCCGGGACGATCGTCGGTGTAGTGCTCGTCCAACACCGCTTGCCAGTCGCGCAGGCTGCGGATGTTGATGAAGCGTTGCTTGACAAAAGAGTGGTCGGGATGGAAGCGGCTGTACTTGATGCCCATCTTGCGCATGCGTCGGCCGGCGAGCTGTTCGCCGTGAATCGCCATCGCGATGTCGAAGTGCTCGGCGAGGGCGTCGCGTTGCTCGGCGACGGTCGGGGGCGTGATCGGCTCGTCGGCGAGAAGCTTGATCGTGTCGCGGAAGATCCACGGGTTGCCGATCGCGCCGCGGGCGATCCAGACGCCATCGACGTTGGTTTCGCGCAGCATGTCGACGGCGTCCTGCGCGGTAAAGACGTCGCCGCTGCCCCAGATGATTTGGTCCGGATAGGCCGCTTTGGCCTCGGCGAGGAACGGGCGTTTGCTGCGGCCGGCGTACTTCTGCTCGACGGTTCGGCCATGCACGCGCACCGCAACGAAGCCGAGCTGCCACGCCTCGTCGCAGAGCTTGAAGAAACACTCGGCCGACTCGGGCGTGTCGTCGAAGCCACGCCGCAGGCTCACGCTCAGCGGATAGTTCGGCAACGCGTCGCGCACGGCGCGCAGGATGCCGAAGCCGCGCGGCAGGTCCTTGAGCATCCACCCGCCGCGTGCCTTGTTTTTCACCTTCTTCACCGGGCAGGCGAAGTTCAGGTCGATCACGTCATACCCATGGTTGGCAAGAATGGCCGACGCCGCCGCGACCTGCGCCGGCTCGCTGCCCATGATCTGGCCGGCGACCGGGTGATCCTCGTCGTCGATGTCGATGGAGTTGGTCAGCCCCTTGCCGCCGGCGAGGAGCGTGATGTCGAGCAGCGCTTCGGTGACGGCGTACGGACACCCCCGCCGCCGCGCGACGCTCCGCATCGCCCGGTCGGAATACCCGGCGAGCCCCGCCTGCATAAGCGGCGCGTCGAGCATGATGGGGCCCAAGGCGAGGGTCATGGCAGTTGGTCATCCTGCCGCGCGAAGTCCGGCCGGTCCGATCGGGCAGCGTGCCAAAGGTACAACACCCGGCACACCCGCTCGACTTCAAAGACCTCGAAAAAGATTAGGTACTTCCGCTTGAACGGAATCCAGAACGCGTGTCGCGGGGGTGGTTCGCTGGCAATCGGGTACCCGTCAGGGAGCCGATCAAGACGCTCAACCTCGGCTCGCACTGCCGCGACGAACCGATCCGCCGGACGCAGAGACTCGGAGCGTGCCGCGATGAAGCCATGCATGATGTCCAGATCAATCAACGCGCCGGGGTGGTACTCGATCGCGTAAGCAATGTCGGCCCGGCCCACTTAGAACTCCACCTCATCGGGCCGGCGACCGGTTCGCTCAGCGATGCGGTTTCGCAGCCGCTCGAAGAACTCGTCGGCCGGGATGGAGTCTTCCAGCGGCGTATCCTGCCGGCGACGGACTTCGGTGAGAACAGCTTTGTGGTCATCGCCAAGGATGTCACCGAGCCCGTCGGATTCGGGTGCAAGCTGGACCGCTTCGTGCAGCAGGTGCTGGGCGTACTGCTGAGCACTCGCGTGGCCGGTGCGGTGGGCTTCGCGTTCAAGGCCGGCCCAGTCCGCGTCGCTCAGTTCGATCGTGCGTTTGCCCATGACAATGTCATGTTAGCGGGTTGCGTCGGCGGGCGGGACGGTTTGCAATACTCGCATGGCCCACTTGCTCCTGCTATTGACGCTGCTGCACCCCGGTCCACCGACCACGCAGCCGGCCGAGCCCCAACACGATGCCACGATCGTCACGCTCCCCGCGACGCGCCCCGCCGAGGTGCCCGAGACGGGGATGGCGGTGTATGTGGGCGACACGGTCATCTTCGGCTACGACCCGACGCCGGCGTTGAAGGTCGACGCGAACCCGGTGCAGGCCGCGAAGTTTCCGGTTATCGACGTGCATGGCCACTGGTCGAAGGACGTGCCCCAAGCCCAGCTCCTCGCCGCGATGGAAGCAAGGAATGTCGCGTACGTCGTGAACCTCTCCGGCGGCAACGGCGACGACGTGATCGCGATGCTGGAGCAGTACGACGACCCTCGGCTGATCATGTTCTACACGATCTCGTGGGACGGCTTCGACGGCGAGGCGTGGGTGGAGCGGACGGTCGCCGACTTCGAGCGAGCGGTGCAAGCGGGCGCCGGTGGATTGAAGGTTTGGAAGGATCTGGGCCTGACGGTGTTGGACGAGACGGGCCAGCGGCTCGCGATCGACGACCCGCGCCTCGCGCCGATCTGGGACAAGGCCGGCGAGCTCGGGGTGCCGGTGCTCATCCACTCGGGCGACCCCGTGGCGTTCTTCGAGCCGATCGATGAGCACAACGAACGCTGGATGCAGCTGCATCGCCATCCGTCATGGAGCTTCCACGGCGAGCAGTTCCCGAGCTTCCGCGAGGTGCTCGACGAACAGGACCGCATGTTCGCGAACCATCCGAACACGAAGTTCATCGGCCCACACATGGCGGGTGACGCGGAGGACCTTGCGACGCTGGCCGAGCGGATGCGGAAGCTGCCGAACCTGAGCGTGGACATCAGCGGCCGGGTCGCCGAGCTCGGGCGTCAGCCGTACACGGCACGCAAGTTCCTCATCGAGTTCCAGGACCGCGTGCTCTTCGGCACCGACCGGTACCCGGGACGCGAGCGTCAGCCACGCCATCGCATTTACTTCCGCTTCCTCGAGACCGATGACGAGTACTTCAAGTACTACGACCACCCGTTCCCACCGACCGGCGACTGGCGCATCTATGGCGTGTTCCTGCCCGATGACGTGCTGAAGAAGATCTACTTCGACAACGCGGCGACGCTGCTCGGACTGGAGATCGAGTAAGCGATGCCTGACGCGTTCATGCACGCGATCCTGCTTGCCTGCGGGCTGCTGCTGATCGGCTTCGCGCTGCGGGCGGGGGTCGGGCTGCTGCGGGTTCTGTACGTCCCGGCGGCGGTGGTCGGGGGCGTCGTCGGGCTCGGGCTGATACAGGGATTGCTGCGGGTCGATGCGATCGCCGGCTTCGCGACCGAAGTCAGCGGCGTGCTTTCCAAGTGGCCGGGCTTTCTGATCAGCGTCGTCTTCGCCGGGCTGCTGTTGGAGCGGTCGAGCAAGTCGCTGGCCGACACCGCCGTTGGTACGGCCAAGCAAGGCGTCGTGGCTTGGCTGATCATCCTCGGGCAAGTCACCGTCGGATTGCTCACGGTGCTCCTAGTGCTCAAGCCGTTGGGCTTGCTCGACGCCGACGTGCCCGGCAGCTTCGGCCAACTGATCGAAACCGGCTTCGCCGGCGGACACGGCACCGCAGCGGCAATGGGCGAGGTCTTCGCGAGCCTCGACTTCACCGCCGGCCGCGACCTCGGATTTTTCTTCGCCACCTACGGCTTGATCTACGGCACCCTCTCCGGCATCGTGCTGGTCAACATCGGCGTCCGTGCCGGCTGGCTCGCCCAGCGTTCGGGCGAAACCGCCGACCTGCAAACCGCCGACCTGCAAACCGCCGCCGATACCGGCCTCGAACCACGCCGCGCCCCCAAGCCCGTCGCCTTCGGACGTGTCGGCGGGCAGGTGATCGACCCGTTCGTCTTTCAAGTGCTCATCGTCGGTGCGGCGCTAGGCGTCGGCTACGGACTGCAACAGCTCTTCCTCGCCGCGACCGGCCTGGTTGCGACCGAGCGGGCCATGGGGTTCATCGACAACATCCCGTTGTTTCTCTTCGCGCTCGTCGGCGGTTGGATCGTCCGCGAAGTGCTGCACGCCATGAAGCTCGGCGACCTGATCGATCCGCCGAGCGTGCAGCGGATCATCGGCTTTGCCATGGAGTTCTTGATCGTCGCGGCGATCGCGTCGTTGCGGGTCGAGGCGATCGCGACGTACTTCGCGCCGGCGGTCGTGCTGCTCATCGTCGGGAGCCTTTGGGCGATCGTCGGACTCGTCGTCATCGGGCGCTGGCTGCTGCCAAGGGATTACTGGTTCGAGCTCGGCCTGATCAACTACGGCATGAGCACCGCGACGACGGCGCAGGGCATGCTGCTGCTGCGGATCGTCGACCGCGATCTCGACACCCCCGCGGCCGAGACGTATGCCGCCGCCGCCCCGCTGACCGCGCCGTTCATCGGCGGCGGGATCCTCACCGTCGCGGGCTTTCCTGCGCTCATCGCCTACGTCGGTCTCGCCGCGACGGCGGGCATCTGCCTCGCGGGCATGGCGATGCTGCTGGTCATGGGCTACTTCCTCCGAAACCGGTAGAGGTTCGAACCAAACAGACTGGGCGTGAGCGAGATCACGTTGTCGGTTGATTTGGGGGTTGCCCGGCTACCCATGCCCAAACTAGGCGGATATTTTCCCAGCACGGAGTCCAAGTCCGTTGGACCCGCACCATGCCCGTCCGCGTGCTCATCATCGACAACGACGAAGCCAACGCGCGGCGAGTACGCGGGTTGCTTGCGGAAGGCATGCGCGAACCGTTCGAGGCGGACTTGGCCGAGGGCTACGCGGCGGGCAAGCGGATGCTCACCGATGCGTGTCACAACGTCGCCCTGCTCAACTATCGACTCGGAGAGCAAACGGGTATTGACCTGCTCGACGACGAAGACGTGCGGACTTCCAATGTTCCGATTCTTTTGCTGGCGGGGTCCGAAGACCAATCGGTCGATCCCGACGCCATGCGCGCGGGTGCGGCGGACTTCCTGCAGAAAGGCACGCTCACGGCGGTGGAGCTAGAGCGCGCGGTTCGGTACGCGATCCAGAGCAGACGGCTCGAACGACAGCGGAGTCGATTGATCCGCGAGAAGGCCGCCCGCCGCGCCGCCGAAGCCGCCAATCAGGCAAAGGACGACTTCCTCGCTCTGCTCAGCCACGAACTCCGCACGCCACTCAATGCGATCTCGAACTGGGTGCAGCTGCTCGAACTCGACGACGTAAATCAAATCGACACCGAAACACTCGCCGAAGCGATCGACGCCATCGGGCGCAACGTGCGTCTGCAGGCACAACTCGTCGACGACTTGCTGGACGTGAGCCGAATCGTCGCCGGCAAGCTCGAACTCAAGCGACAACCGGTCGATCTCGCGCGGGTTTGCGAGGATGCGCTCGAGGGCTGTCAGTCCCTGGCTTTGGCCAAACAGATTCAGGTGACCAGCGACCTCGCCGCGGCTGACACGATGGGTGCGTTCTTCGGCGACCCGACCCGGCTGCAACAGATCGTCTGGAACCTGGCCAACAATGCGGTGAAGTTCACGCAAGACGGCGGCCACGTCGCGCTGCGGCTCACGGCCGACGACACCAACGTCGTCATCACCGTCGCCGACAACGGGCCGGGCATCGGCGCGAAAGACCTTCCGTTCATTTTCGACCGCTTCCGCCAGGGCGACACCCGGTTGGATGTCAACACTAACGGCCGCACACGGCCCGGCGGGCTCGGCATTGGACTGGCGCTGGTGCGGCACCTGGTCGAACTGCACGGGGGTAGCGCCGAAGCCGAGAGCAAAACGGATGGCCCCGACCGTGGCAGCGTCTTCACCGTCACGCTGCCGCCGCACGGGATGCCCGCCTGAATCGACCGACCCGCTGAACTCACTCCGGCATCGGCATCGTTACCGGGACGCCGTCCGCGCCGATCAGCTCGAGAGTGCCGTCGTACAGGGGCTTGGGCATCCGCTCACGAACCCGCATGGCTTCCTGTTGGAGCAGGCCGATCCGGCTCGCGAGATCGCCCAAGTCGCGCTCATCGGCCTGCTTCTCACGCTCGATCTCGAAGTATACGTCCGGCAGCGGCAGTTGGATGATCCGACCGTCGCCGGTGCGACGCAGGCTGTTGGCACGGATGCTGGCGAGCGTTTGCTCGGCCTCGGCGATGTCATTTTGCACGGCCACGATCCGCTGGTTGGTCACGTCGTAATCGGCCTGGAGCGCATCGAGCCGATCATTCGCTTCCTTGCGCTGGGCTTCGATCGTGGCAAACGTGGCGGCATCGACCCACTTGGCCCCGAAACGATGCCAACCCTGCTCGGCGAGTCGCGAGCCGAGGATTCGATCCTGCGCCTCGAATCGCGTGCGGAGGTTTGCATAGACGGTCGTGTCACGTTGCGCTTCGGGAACAAGCTCGATCAGTTCGGCGGCGTTGTCGAGCAGGCTCTTGGTGTCGGGCGCGTCACGCAGGGCGTTGCCGAGCGCGAGGACGGCACGCGGCAGTTGATTTTGCCGCACAAGCACGACGGCGAGGTTGTTGGCCGTCGGCGCGTGGTCCGGCGCGAGCACGGCGGCCTCCTCGAAGCTTCGCCGCGCGCCGGCGACATCGCCACTGCGATACTGCATCAGCCCAAGCAGGTAGTGCGACGACACATCACGCGGGTTCTCGCGCAATCGGTCGTGTACGAGCTTGAGCGCTTCGCCGCGCTTGCCCGACTTGATCATGCCGCGAACTTCGTTGACCGCAACGATGTTTTGTGCCGCACGCTCACGCTGTTCCTGCGGCTTCATCCATTCGCCGTCGAACAACACCCGGCCTTCCTCGCGCCACCGCACCCATTGGGCGAGTTCGACGCGAGCCTTGTCGGCAACCTCGCCTTCACCGATACGCTCCAGGAACTGCTCGTATCGCTCGATGACGAGGTCGAGATCTTCCAGCGGCTCGACACTGCGCCGAAGGTTGGCCAACTGCACATCGGCGTCGGTCTGCGACGGGCCCATCCGCAGGGACTTGACCTGGGAGTCGGGGATGAACTGCCGAGTGCCGTCCTTGAGAATGACGTCGTAGCCGCCAGTGGCACGGCGAATGTCACCCTGTACTTCGCTGCCATCGTTGAGCACGACGACGTCGGCGGTCGCGGCCGTGGTGACACCGAACAACAAGAGTCCCAGGATCAACAAACGCATGTGACGCTCTCCGGTGACATGATACCAGCCGCCGGCGTTCACGCCGCGCTATCGGATCACGAGCGTGTAAACGATCAGCGCCAGCGCGTTTGCGAGCGTGACGATGCCGATCTTGCCGACCGCGTCGCGATGGGCATCGCTGAGATTGTCCAACGGGCGATTGGCAATGATCAATGCCTTGACCCACCACGGATCATCGGCGGTATCCGACGGGGCCGTGTCGGCAACGGGCGGGTCCGCCGGCTCATCTTCAGCAACTGGGTCATCAGCCGGAGCGGTTTCGGCGACGTCTTTCGCGGGCGCGGGGGCTTCGTCGATCGCCATCTCGGCCCGCAATGCCGCCGCGTCGGGGCTGTCGTCCTCGGCAACAGATTCAGCTACCGGTTCGGCATCAGGCGGGACTTCGCCGCTTTGCATCGCGTCGAACAACTCATCAAGCTCGCCGTCGATGCCGTCCTTCTGTTCGGCCGGCTCGGCCGCAACGCTCGCGGCCGGCTCGGGGTCGTCAGGCACCACACCGGTTTCGATCGCGTCGAACAACTCGTTCAGTTCGCCTTCGAGACCTTCGGCCTTGGACGCGACCTTTTCGGTGGCTTGCACGGGCTCCGGTTCGGGAGCGGCAACATCGGCTTCCGCTGCGGGTGCCTCGGCCGAGTCGGCATCCCGCATCTCATCGAACAACGCGTCGAGCTCCGATTCATCGACCGTCTCCGCTGACTCGGCGGGCTTGGCAGCCGGCTCGGATGGTGCTGCGGGTGTATCGCTTTGAAGCTCGCCGAGCAGTTCGTCGAGCGCGTCGCCGTCAGCGAGTTCTTCGTCGACCTCCGGATCGTCCTGCGACTCGACGGACAGGTGCTGGATCAGCTCATCGGTCGGATCGAGGGGCTTTTCGTCACCCTCCTCGCCGCCGACCGCGCTGAACAACTCGTCGAGCTCGGCTTCGAGAACGCCGTCCGCTTCGGCAAGTTTTTCGGCGGCGGCGGACTCGGCGCGCTCGGCGACTTCGGGCCGGCCGTCGCGATCGGCAACGGCGGTGGCAGACTCGGGTTGATCGCGGTCAGCGTCCATGCTTCTACACCATCGTCCATCCGTGCCACGCAGCGCGGCTCCGGTTCATTATCGGTCAGCCCACACGAATCTCAAGCGAAACCTCGATCGTTCCTTAGCATGCCCGCATGGCCAAGGGACCAAGCCGAATGCCGCGCGTGTTCATCGAGAAGTTCACGCCGCCACGCACCGTTCCCGCCCCCGAAGAACGTCACCACCTACGAAACGTCTTGCGGCTCGGCGATGGTAACCATGTCCAGCTCTTTGACGCGCACGGCAACGAGGCGAACGGCACGATCGCTGGCGACGCCATCGAACACGCACCGCCG
The DNA here is from genome assembly GCA_039182125.1 of Planctomycetota bacterium. Classification (NCBI taxonomy): domain Bacteria; kingdom Pseudomonadati; phylum Planctomycetota; species Planctomycetota bacterium. Next base: position 3,656 of record JBCDCH010000024.1, on the reverse strand, counting down.
ACGCGTCGAGAACGGGACGTCACGCTGAGCGTTGCGTCGGCCGTGCCCAAGGGGGATCGCGTGGAGTGGCTCGTCGAAAAGCTCGCGGAACTCGGCGTGGCGTCCTGGCATCCCCTGCTCACCGAGCGGAGCACGGTGGACCCGCGTCCGGGTAAACTCGAGAAACTCCGCCGCCGTGTGATCGAAGCGGCCAAGCAAGCGGGCACGCCCGGCGTAATGAGCATCGGCGAACCGGTAAAGCTCGAGCGGTTCCTCGAAACCGCCGACGGCCCCTTGCATGTGTTGAGCACCGTGGATTCCGAACCGCCCCGACCGACGCCGGGCGAAGCCGCCACGCTGCTGATCGGACCCGAGGGCGGATGGACGGATCGCGAGCTCACGCTGATGGCCGACCGGCGGGCGACCGCCGTCACGCTCGGGCCGACGGTGCTGCGGATCGAAACCGCGGCCGTCGTGGGCACCGGCGTGTTCGCGACGCTGCTGCGGGGGTCGTAGACTTTCGCATGTCGCAGCCGCCGACATCGTCGCAGACACCCCGCGAACGGGCGAGTTGGTTCATGCTTTTCACCGGCGTGGCATGCGCGGTGCTGCTCGGCATGAACCTCCTGCCCGTCGTGACGACGACGCCGTCAGAGATGCTTGCGGCCATCAACGCGACATATGAACAGAGCAGCATCGGCCAGCCGCCGATCGGCGTACGAGGCGCGACATGGCTGCTGTCGATTCTCGCGGTGCTGATCAGCGGGCTGATCATCGCGTCGGTCGTCCTGGCGGTTTCGGGCGTTCGGCTACGGAGCGGGAGCGCGCGGGCCTTGCGAACGGGCGCGATCGCGGTGGGCGTGCTGATGTTCGCGTTCGTCGCCATCGGTTTCGTTGGCGTACTCGGTGCGCTGTTCGCGCCGGGGTCGGCGTTGGTGTCGATCCTGCTCGCGGGGCCGGCGATGCTGCTGGGGTGGGTCATCGCGCTCATGGCAAAGGCCCGCGACGACGTTGGCCCGGAGCCCGAGATCGGTGACGTCCGCCCGGCCACGTTTCAAGTCCCCATCGGCCCCGGCGAGTTGCCCGGACCTGGGTGAGCGTCAAGCGGGCAATGCTTGCACCGGCCCGACAAGCCGGTAGCGTTTGATCGATGGGGTTACCTAAACGTGGCGATCCACGGCGGCCACTGTTCGCCGCAGCATCCTCAATGCAGTCGGTGGGTGTGCTGTTGATCAGCATCGCCGTGCTGCTTGGCGCGCTCACCATCTCCGCCGGAGGCTCTGCGGCCGTCATCGCAATCGTGGTGTTCTCGACGTTCTACGTCGTCCCCGGCACACTGCTGATCATCACGTCGATCTATCTCAAGCGGTACCAGACATGGGCGGTGATCGTCGGGCTGGTGTTGACGTCGCTCCTGCTGTTGGGCTGTCTCATGATCATCGCAGGCGGCTTGATCAACGTGCTCCTCGTCGATGACGGCGACGTCAACATCGGCGGCTACGTCATGCTCGGCGTCGGTGTCTTGTTTCTCATCGCGTTTTCGCAGTTGCTCTACCTGCTGATCAAATCCTTCGACGTGATCCGCATGGGCCCCGAGGACAACGCCCCCCGCGGCTTCGAGCCGATCATGCCCACGAGCGTGGAGCCGGATGATCAAACCGAATGATGTAGCTCGGTTGCGTGGCGACCGGGCTACGGATACCGCGCTACTTGATCGTCAGCGTCCGCTCGAAGAAGTCCTGCTTCATCGCGGCTTTGCACAACGCAAGGGTTTCCTCGGCGACGGCGTTGGCCCGCGCGGTGCCGGACTTGAGAGCGTCCATCACGTCGTCGGGGCGTTGCTCGAAGTGGGCACGCTTCTCGCGGATCGGGGCGATGACGGCTTCGAGGACTTGGACAAGCTCTTTCTTGAGCTGCATGTCGCCGGGGGCGGTGTCGCCGCCCTTGGCGTAGGCGTCGGCCTGTTCGTCGACCCACGCTTGGTCCGGATGGAAGCTGCGCAGGAAAGCGAAGAGCGGGTTGGCGTCGGGATCGGGATTGCCCGCGTCGGTCTTGCGCAGGCGGGCCGGATCGGTGTACATGCTGCGGACCTTGGCCTGAAGCTCATCGGCGGAGTCGCCGAGGTAGATCGCGTTGTTGAGCGACTTGGACATTTTCTGCAGCGGGCCGCCCGGCTCGACGGGGCCGTTGATGCCGGGCAGGCGACCGACGCGGCCGATCTTCAACTGCGGCACCGGCAGCACACCGCCGAGTTTGGCGTAGTCGGCATCGTCCGCGTGACTGTCGACGCCGCAGTAGAGCTGATCGAACTTGCGAGCGACCTCGCGCGTCATCTCCAAGTGCGGCGTCTGATCCTCGCCGACCGGCACCACGTCCGGTCGAAACGCGAGAATGTCCGCACACTGCCCCACCGCGTACAACGGAAATCCGAAGCTGTGCTTGTCGCCCAGGCCCTTGTCCTTGATCTCCTGCGCGAGCGTCGGGTTGCGCATCACGCGGTTGAACGGCAAAAGCATCGCGAAGAAGAACGTCAGTTCGTCAATCGCGGGGACCTCCGACTGAACGAACATCGCCGACTTGTCCGGGTCGATGCCGATCGCGAGCCAGTCGGTCGCGACGTCGAGCACGGACTGGCGGATCTCCTCCGGCTTGTCGGCCCGCGTGGTGAATGCGTGCTTGTTGGCGATCAGGAAGAAGCAGTCATGCGTTTCCTGCATCGCCAGCCGGTTTTCCAGCGACCCGACCCAGTGGCCCAGGTGAAGTTGCCCGGTGGGCGTATCGCCGGTGAGCAGGCGGGGTTTGGCGGTTGGTTCAGACACGCGGTGAGGATAGGTGGACATTTGCAGCACATGCACGGCGCTGGCACGGGCTTTCTCCCTGACCTTCCATCGACCGGGATTTTCGACATCCGTCGGGCGAGGGACTTCGTAATCCCATCCGACACGCAATACTCACTCAATTTTTCTCTCAAGGAGAATCCATGCACGACTTACTTCGCTTTGCCCTGCCCGCTGCCGCCGCCGTCACACTGACTGCGGGCGTCGCGTCGGCCCAGACCTTTACCGTCCCGCTCGACAGCCTGCAGACCAACCCGGGCGCGAACTTTGATCCCGGCCAGACGCTGCCCACGGGCAACGCCGTGCTGACGCTCGACACCGACGCGATGACTTTCTCTTGGGACATTGATTACCAGGATCTGACCGGCCCGATTGTGGCGCCTGGTGCGCACGTCCACTCGGCCGAGACCTTTGGCGGCAACGGGCCGACCGTGGTCGATCTCGTCGGCGACACGCCGTCGGGCGTTGACCCCATCGGCGGTATCGTGCCCAACGGCCAACCCGCCACCGGCAACCTCACCGGCACCGCCAACATCGACCAGATGTTCATCGACGGCCTGCTCGGCGGAAACTACTACGTCAACTTCCACACTGAGCAGAACGGACCCGGTGAGCTACGCGGCCAGATCGTCGTGCCCGAACCGGCCAGCCTCGGCCTGCTCGGTGCCGCAGGCACCTTGCTCATCCGCCGGCGTCGATAGCCGAAGCAGAACTCGTACATACACATTTTGCGGCTGCGGCGAAGCCCCCCCGTTGGAGGAAAGTGGACCCCCGCGGCGTAGCCCCCCCCCCCAACCAAAAGGTCAACCCCGCCCAAACCCAAAAAACCCCGCCCCCCCC
>JBCDCH010000023.1 GCA_039182125.1 Planctomycetota bacterium | reverse complement strand
GGATGCGATCCGCCTGAACTGGATCGGCGATCCGAGCGAACACGTTCACTTCCGCATCTACCGCTCGACCGACGGTGTGGACTTCGACGTGCTGGGCAACGTCTCGGTATCCGAAGCCGGCCTCGGCACCGAAGTCGGCCCGGCAACGTGGGTGGATACGACCGTCGAATCGGGCAAGAAGTATTGGTACCGCATCCGGGGCTACAACCCGTTGGCCGGTTACTCGCACACGACCAACAAGAACTGGGCCGTCGCGACAATGCCCACGCCGACGAACGTGCAGGTGAGTGAACCGAACGATTACGAGCTTGACCTCACCTGGGATCCGGTGCATCCCAATGCCGACCATGTCGTGATCCATGCCAGCTTCGACGGAGCGGCCCCCGAAGTCTGGACGCTTCCGAAACAAGCTACACGTTTGGGAGCGACTACGACAGCGTTGTCGAACTCTCGGTAGCTGCCGGGCGGGATGACTCAGGAGCCATCTCAGGCTCACGCACGATGGCCGGGGGGCCGAAGTTCAAGAAGGCGACCGGGGGTATGCAAAGCTTTTCGTGGAGCTACATCCCCGGCGGTGATCCTGGAGATATGAACGGTGTGAGCGTCTCGCCAGCACCCGAACCCGGACCGCCCGACCATCCACCAGCCTCCGGACACTCGATCGAGCCGGGCCAAGCCAAGACCTTCACCATTTCCGGCCTGCCCGAGCACCGCGAAGCTCAAGCTAGCGCCATCATCTACTTCGTCGACCACGATTTCGAGTTTTCAGCACTCGGCCAGACCATACAACGCGGCTTCGGAACACAACCCGTCGTCCACAGCGGTCGAGAGGTGACCATCACCATCACCAACAATGAAGCGACCGGCGGAGGCAGCATCATGGTCGGCGGCGTAAGCGTGACGATCTGGACACCGATCGTCGGTGCAGAGACGGTCGACGGCGAACTGACCGAAGACGAAGACGACGGTTCGGTCCGGCTCAACCGATCCGGCGATAACCAACTCACCGCCATCAACACCGGCTTCCGCCCCGCGGGCGGAACGGCAACACCAGGCAAGGACTACACAATCCCACCATCGGCCACGGTGCCAGTAGGCCAAACGCATTCGCCCGAACGCATCGTCGGCGAAAAGGACGATCCAGATGCCGAGGGCGAAGAAAGCATCCGCCTCCGCCCGACCGACGGGCCCGGTTTCGTTCTGGCAAGAACAGGGGTGGCGCAATTAAATATAGACGATGATATAAATGTTCAGAAAATCACTGTCGAACCATTTCTCGGACTGGATATTGCGGTTAATGGTTTTGAGCAGCTTTTTTTCATCGTCATGGAAGGTGAACGAGTTGGTGATGCATGGTCTATGCAAACAATTGATAGCACCTTAGATTTTTTCGATATGGCCACAGGTGAACAGCTTGGCCGCGATGATGCCCTCCAACAAGATTTCTTCCTAAACCAACCTGATTTCGATCCTGTTTCGGTGTGGAGCGATGGACCGGAAATTGACACTGGTTGGGATCCGATTCGAACAGCAGATAGACCCACTGCCACAATACGGCAAGATGGAAGCCGAGGACGAGTTGTGGACACCCACCGATTCGGTGTTCCTTTTGTTCAAGCCCTGTTTGCGGGTGGCGTACAAGCTGTGTACGCTAATCTTGCAGCTGTGACACGAAAAATGGTGTTTACCGCTGGCAAATGGGATCCTGCCACCGAAGAGTTTGTTGATGGAAAATTCACCGAGCACTCTTGGCAGTACAGATTCAGCAACTTCGATTCAGAATGGCTGGTCAACGACGATCCACCCAGACCTGAGCACATCGCTAAAGCCGCGATCTCGTTGAAAGGCCCCGGGAAAATTGTAAATGTTCAAGGTGTCCAGAACTGGCCCTAATTGCATTTTCGCAGAAGCGCGAGGACCAATCTAATGATCAACCTGTTGTTCTTAGCAATAAGTTTGTGTACGCCCTCTGATGTGGTGATATCTTTTGAAACCTCCGGTCCAAGGCCTCTCATTCACGTGTTGATCCTAAATTACGCACACCCCAACAAAGATGACACTGTGTGCGTATTTGGCGATGTCCGTCGTTCACCCCATCCAAGCTCAAAATTATTAAGACAACATCAGAACAAGCCACCCATCGAAGGCCGATCAGTTCATGGTCTTACAACGATAGCTTTCTACTATTGCTCCGAAGATGTTGAATTTCTTAATGCGATTGACCTGCGAGCAACCGGTGAGCTAACTGGTGTTCACAACATTAGCGCTGGCAACATCGCATACTTACGTCTCCCGGCTTTCCCGGACCAAGAACCGATGGGCCGTGGAACAACACAAATGATCAGAGCTAATCCCGATGGCTCTATCAAGGTAACACAGGTGTGGTGCCTGTCGTTAGCAAAAGAAAAGATACTCGGATATGCCCGTTCGTTGGTTGGTGTTTGAAGGGACCGCGGCACAAGTTGATTTCCGCTATCTTTACACGGGCCGCAGCGTCGCCATGCCGCCGTCGATGATGAGGGTGGTTCCGGTGACGTTGCGGTTGTTGGGATCGGCGAGGTAGGCCACCGCAGTGGCGATCTCGGTGGGGGTGATCATGCGGCCGGTCGGTTGGCGGGCTTCGAGGCTTCGGCGGTGGGCGGCCGGGTCGTCGACGCGGGCGATCAGCTCGGCCATGAACGGCGTGTCGACCGTCGCGGGGCTGACCGCGTTGACGCGGATGTTCTCGGGAAGCAGGTCGACCGCGAGTGCCGCGGTGAGGGATTGCACCGCGCCCTTGCTGGCGGAGTAGACGGCGCGTTGTGGGATGCCGTTGGTCGCGCTGCAGGAACTCATCAGCACGATCGACGCCGCGTCGGACTCGCGCAGCCACGGCAGCGCGGCGCGGACCACGCGGAACTGGCCGAAGACATTCACATCGAACGTACGTTGCCAGTCGGCCTCGTCGTTGTCCTCGATGGTGCCGACGAGGCTCACGCCAGCGTTGCCGACGAGCAGGTCGAGTCGGCCGTGTTGCTTGGCGAAAGCGTCGATCGCGGCGCGGACCTGTTCGCCGTCACGCACGTCCGCAATGAGCGGCGCGCATCCGTCGGGCACATCCGCGCCGACGTCGAGCGCGCCGACGGTCATGCCCCGGTCGCGCAGGTCTTCGGCGATCGCTCGCCCGATCCCGGACGCGGCACCGGTGACAATCGCGATGCGTTGGCTGTTCGTTTCGCTCATGGTCAGATCGCGTCGATGATGATGAAGCTGTCGAGGTCGGTCCGCGGCACGTAGAACAGCATGCCATCTTCAACCCGCGTCGCATAGGTCGCGCCGGTGTCTTCGACCCTGGGCATGTCGAAGTCGAACGTGTCGACAACGTCGCCGCTGGCGGGGTCATGGGCGGTGAGGCGTAGGTGCTTCGACGCGAGGCCGGAGACGTCGAGGTAGAGCAGCTGCCGCACGGGCATGTAGACGTAGAGGTACGAACCGTTCGTACACCTCGCGACGCGGATGTGGCTGACCGGGTCGGTGTTTTCCTGCGCGGCGAACGGGATGCCCACGCCCATTGGGTCGGCCCAGGCGGGTTGCTGGGTGTAACTCCGCAGCAGTTCCTGCGCCGGTGTGCGTGTGAAGTAGCTGCGCGAAAGCAACGTGTCCTTGAGCAGCTTCAACTGTCCGCTGCCCGGCTCGCCGAGCGCGACGTCCCACGTCATCATCGACTCCCCCTCGGCGCCGTGCACCTTGTCACCCTTGCGATGCACCTGCCGTATCGGCTCGCAGCCGTAGGTGTGCCCCGCCGCCCCGGCCAGCACGCTTCGGTAGTACGCCTTGCGCACGTCGTACGCGCTGAAGACCACGTCCATCTTCGGCTGCAACCCGTGCCATGCAGTCAGGAACATCGGGATGCGTTCGTAGTTTGCCTCGAGGTCGATCACCGGCTTGGTCGGCCGCTCGGCATGCAGCCGCTCGATGTGCAGGTAGTTGGGGAAGTTCGGCTTGAAGTGGCTCGACTGGATCGCGTTGAAGTCGAGCCACGGCTCGCTGTGGAAGATCGCCGATGAGCTTTGTCCTTCGGGGTGGAAACTGATCAGGTGATCGGCGCTACGCCCGCTGCGGATGCCGTCGGCCATCGCGCGGATCGTGTCGGCCTCGGCCTGCGTGCGGACCGGGCTGTCGCCGCCGAGAATCCAGATGACGTTCTCGCACTCGCCCAGCGCGTCCGACAAGCCGCAGCAGTACTCACGCGCCGATGCTCGGTCCATGATCACCGGCCCGGCCGAGTTCGAGTGCTCGTTCCACTTGTCCCCCCACGTCGGCAAGAGCCCCATCGTCAGCCCGTACTCCGCGGCGATCTTGGTCACGCGCACGACATGCGCGACCCAGTCCGGATTGAGCCGAACCGCCCGCATGTCGTCATCGCTCGCGAACGGCTTAACCCCCGCGACGTTCGCCGTGTTCGGCTTGAAGAGATCCCGAAACACACACGCCTGTACGACGGTGAAACCCTTCGAACTTCGGTCGACAAAGAGCTTGCGTGCATCGTCCTCGGTAAGCTTGTTGAACAACAACCACGCCGTGTCAGCAAGGTAGAAAAACGGGGAGCCACCATCGCACAAAAAGTGACTCCCTTGATTAACGCACAATCGCATGCCCAAACAATAGCACAACGAAAGTTGTGCGGTCCATCTGGTCATGCGACCGTGCGTATCAAATCCGATGGACCTGATCAGAGATTTTCCGCGACGCCGTTAAGATAGAAAGTCAACAAGCTCTTCGGCTTCGAGTTGATCATCAGAAAACAAGCTGATCTCAACTGGCGATGGGCTAGGCAAAAATGGGGTTTGAGAGACGAACGCCGCTGCTTCTGTTCCTTCAAATCGAAATTTGAAGTTATCTAAAGCAGCATACACGCCATACCCGCCGGGTAAAGGGTTATCACCTTGCTGGAAGTTGACTTCAATCTTATCTACTAAAATCTGAGATGCTGGCGGAATCAAATACAACTGGGGATCAAGCTTACTATTCGGTGCAACTGCAAGAGCGTCCAACGATACTGGCTGCCCCCCGACAGGAAAGATTGTAATAACGGCATCAGCATATGCGTTGGGATTGTACCGATTACCGAGCAAATCAAATGATTCAAGTATGAAAGGAACATCATCAGGTCGCGTGATACGAATGCCGCGACCAAAGTTAATAGGATGTAAGACCTGATTACCACTCGCGTAGCCATCCGCTTCGCCTAAGATAAGGAGATCCTCATCTACATTAGTGGGCGAACCATCAAAACTCAGAAAGGTGAATCCATCTTCCTCATATGTCTCAAGTTGCTCCGTATAAGAACTAAACTCAACGGTAATCGTTTCGAGAGGCGGCTGCGCCGCCCTGTAACGGAACAGCACCTTTTCACCTGGCCCATTAAACACAGGTGCGCCTCCAGTTGAAACGATGACCCTATCAAAAGCATCCGTCAGGATACGAGATTCGAGACTCCCGCTATCAGCTTCGGCAACGACCCCGGCAATGTTGAAGCTTGGTGTTACATCATCTAAATAACTCGAGTCGATGATTCCCGTGGCACCATCTAATTTCACAGTAATGAGTCGATTCCCAACTCCAGCATTACCAACTGAAATATAGATATTATCATCGGTAACCGCAATATCCACTTCTCCGCTAAGATTACCAAGTGTAGCGCTGTGATTTTCCAGCACAAAGCCACCAAAGGTTTCGTCCCGGATACCGTCAGCGGAAAATTTTTGTACAACAAGCGTCGATTGGATCGCCTGCGAATCCCCAACCCCGGCGACAACAATGCTCCCATCTGGAAGTGTTGCGATCGACGGCATTCGTAAATTTTGAACCTCGATAAACTCTTCAGAGCCAAACGGGATGGGCTTCAAATCGGTTCCAAATCTCTGGATAAACGTCCGTGGAGCATCACCGGGAGTTATCGCGGAAAAATCGATATCTCCGATCGCATATATGATGTCACTATTTGGATTCACAGGATCTGACAATACCGTGGCATCGAAAATTCTTCGAATGTTGGTTCCACCACCTGGTACGATATGGCTTTGAATGGCCGCACCAGTTTCAAAGTCAAATGATGCTAGTCCTGTTGATGATCCCAAGGTTATACCAGGACCAAAACTGCTACTTTGCCCAATCACTACAACCTGCAGTTCACCGTTAGTACGTTGAAGTACAAGTTCCTCGGGATTAATTTGCCCGGCACCAAACTGGCGTTCCCCAAAGACGGAGCTTTCACCATCCGGCGACACACGTGACATACTCATAGCCCATCTGCCATTTCTAAACTCTTGAATAGCAGCACCGATTATGAGGGAGTTGTCTGGCGCAACCTCAAGTCCAGCCAAACGAACGGCATTGGGTGCTCCTTCCCATTCAACGAATGTAGTTCCCGATCCATCACCGAAGCTTGAATCATTGCCACCGGCCGGCACCCCAGCACCAGTCAATCTTTCAAGCTGAAAGCCATTAGACTTTTGAGTTAGAAGAACAACGTCATTACTACGTTGCAGTTCGGTGTCAATCAGAATTTCTCCATTTGAACTATCTTCGACTCGGCCGTTTACTCCCCATGAAGGATCCCGGCCGCCTGAAGACAGCAACCTACGTTCTTCGAGTTTTTCAACAAACGACAACCCCGAAACTAACTGATCATTAGTCTTCATAACGACTCCGAAGTAGTGTGTCTGGAATCGCCCACGAGCGGTTCGCGAGTCCTCGATTCTTTGACGTTACATTTTTGACGCCGCACTTACAGTGATGTTTCGGCGATCAGCGAGATTTGGTTACTTCCCAGTTCTTGCCAACTATTTGTCAAACGATGATTGATGTGCATGGTTTGCAGGAGTTATCACCAAGGGGCGGCAAAGGGGGCATTCCTATTTCTCCGCCTTCATTCCCGCGCCGGCGTCGTCGCCTGCGGGTGGAGATGGCGAAGAAACAGGAATTTCCCCTTTGGACCGGTGCGCTCCGCGTTGACCGGCGGAACACGGTCACTACCGTGTTGGCAACGTGATGCCAATAAGTCAGGACGTGTATGACGCGGTGGTCATCGGCGGCGGTGCGGCCGGGGTGGGGATGGCGGTCGCGCTCAGGGATGCGGGGCTGACCAACTTCGTCGTGCTCGAACGGCTGGTCGTCGGGGCGTCGTTCGTAGCGTGGCCGAAGGAAACGCAGTTCATCACGCCGTCGTTCCCGACCAACTCGATCGGCATGCTGGACCTGAATTCGATCGCGCTGGGCGTCTCGCCGGCGTTCAGCCTCGAAGTCGAGCACCCCACCGGCAAGGCCTACGCGGCGCACCTCCACTCGGTCGTGAAGCACTTCGAGCTGCCCGTTCGCGAACGAACCAAGGTGACGCGTGTCGAGAAGGACGGCGACGCATTTATCATCGACACCGAGGACTCGACGCTGCGTGCGAAGCATGTCATCTGGGCAGGCGGTGAGTTTCAGTCCCCCCGGCTCAACGGCTTCCCAGGGGCCGAGCTGTGCATGCACACCGCACGGGTCGCCAGCTACGAGAAGCTTGAAGGCGACAACTTCATCGTCATCGGCGGCTACGAGAGCGGCGTCGATGCGGCGTACCACCTGGCGTATGACGACAAGCGCGTCCGCCTGTTCGACAAGGGCTCCCCGTGGAAGGGCGAAAGCTCGGATCCGAGCGTCGCACTCTCGACGTTTTCGCTGGAGCGGATGCGCTACGACTTCTTCGAGGAGATGGTCGAGCTGCTGCCGAACTCGCCGGTGGCGTCGGTCGCACAAGTTGGTGACGCGTATGAAGTGACCACGTTGGACGAGCGCGTGTTTCACACACCCCAGCCGCCCCTGCTTGCGAACGGATTCAAGGGAAGTCTCAAGCTCGTGGCCGATCTCTTCGAGTTCCGCGAGGACGGGTTCCCATTGCTGAATGAGCAGGACGAATCGACACGCACGCCGGGCCTGTTTCTGTCGGGCCCGATGGTGCGGCACGACAACCACGTTTTCTGTTTCATCTACAAGTTTCGCCAACGTTTCGCCGTGGTCGCCAAGACGATCGCGACGTCGCTCGGGCTGCCCGCCGAACATCTGGAAGAGTATCGCAAGTGGGGCATGTACCTCGACGACCTGTCCTGCTGCGGAGAGGAGTGTGTGTGTTGAGCGACGAATCGGCTGCCATCACCGCTTCACCGACCGTTTCGACGTCCCCGGCATGGGTGGGCCGGGTGCTGCGGATCGAATGGCTCGGGCAGACCACGGCCAGCCTTTGCTGGATCGTGAGTGTGTTCGTCTACGGCATCAGCTCGGCCGGCGACGTGCTGCAACTGTGCGCGGCGTCGGCGTGGCTGCTGGCCAACATCGCCGCGGTCGCGACCGCTCGGGACGGATGAGATGATCAAGCCCCGCCGGCACACACGCCGTAACGCCCAAAAGCAGGCCGCCTGCTTGTTGAATCAACAGATTTGGTGCTTCGGGCGTGACATCATGCGTCCCGAGGGGAACTGGCTCATCGAGCTCGGCTTCGAACGCTTCGAACCGCCCGCCAAGCTCGAAGGCTGCCCGAGCATTTACATGCTGAACTTGCCGGAAGGTCGGTGTGTCGTGCTGCGCGGGTTCGGTATCTTCTACGGCGATCCGCAGCGCGGCGTCGTCTTCCTTCAGCGCTACGAGTTTGCCCCGAGATTCACGCCCCATGCCACGCTCAAGCGCATGCCGTGGACCGTCGCGGACGTGCGGGGGTTGCGGGCACCGACCGCGTGCCGACGGACAGTTTGTGCGTCGTTGACGGTCGATGCGATTGATTGGATGCGGTCGTACGAAGCGGACGTCATCGAGCGTCTGGGCCTTACGTACCGCCGATCGACGCTGGCCAACTGGGACAACGACAAGCGACCGGTCATGGCGGCCGAAGCGATGGTGCCGGCTTGGCGTAAGCTCAGTGTTCTCATGGCGGATGATCTACGTTGGAGGTCGGACTGATGGACACCTTCGGAACAACGAGAACGCACCGCATCGCCGCCCGCATGTGCCTGTTCATCGCGTTTGTGCTCGGCGGCTGCACCGTACCTCCGCCCGGCATTGCGAACACGGACGGCACCACGCTCGACGCGCCGGCGATCGACACGCTGTCGTTGTTGCGTGAAGCCGCGGATCACGAAGCGTTGTTCACCCTCGCCGGCGGCCTCAAGCCGATGAGCAGCGGCATCTGGCGAGGGACATTCCTCGTCGACGATCCGGATCTGAGCGAAGTCCGCGAAGTTCGAGCCGCGCTCGCGCCGCTTCGCAATGACGTCTGGTACGCGGATGTTCAGGTGTACGACGAGCCGTACGACGGCGAGCGGTTCGCCGATGCGTACGTCGTTCATCGCGCCGCCCTTGCCGGCATGATCGAGCGGTACGAATCGTTCTGGAGTCCTTGGGGCATCACCCCCGACACGCACCCGGCCGAGGTCGTCGCCGTCGTCGATCGAATGCCCAAAGCCGACCGCTGGCGCGGCTACGGCTACCTTTTCGGCTACCCAGCCGATGCCGTCGACTTCTTCGTCGAGGCGGGCATCGCCGCGGACCAAGGCGGTGACGTCGGCCCCGGTAAGGACCGCCGCTTCATCCACATTCGGACTTACGCCGAAGCCCAAGGCCGTTTCACCTACGCGGTGCCGCTCGAGCACGTCCTGACCGACGCCGACAAGGCGCTCGCCGACCAGGCACGTTGGATTCTCGAGGCATACACGCAACGCCGTACACGGATGACCGACGTGCGAAACGCACTGACGGAACTGCGGCGACTTAACGAGCGTTTCGACGCCGCCGTGGTCGTCGATGGAGCCTCCCGATGAAACGGCGCGACACCTCCCAGCAACGTGCGATCCGAGCCACGATGGACGCGGCGGGGCGTCCGCTCTCGGTCAATGAGATCCACGAGTTCGCGGCCGAAGACGTACCGACGCTCGGCCTGCGCACCGTCTACCGCGTCGTGAACCGCCTGCTCGACGACGGCGTGATCGCGCCGGTCGTCGTCCCCGGCCAGCCCGACCGCTACGAACCGGCCGAGGTCGCCGCCAGGCACCATCATCACTTCCGCTGCGAACAGTGCGACCGCGTCTTCGACGTCGACGCCTGCCCCGGCGGCCTCGACCGCATGCTCCCCCCCGGCTTCCAACTCACCGGCCACGAACTCACCCTCTGGGGCCGCTGTGCGGAGTGCATTTGATCAAGCGCCAATGAGGCAAGATCTCTCCGTGGTCGCGGGTAACCCACGTTGACACAAACCCATTGTCAAATCGTACTTGGTCGTAACCCCGACCACGCACGCGAAGCCAGCTACACGCGATTTACGCATTCCAAATCATTCTGTCAGTAACAGGATCATTTCTTCATCCGTCACGCGGCGCGGCCCGTCTTCCACCTGCTTGGTCACGTTCAGGCGCCGATCAGATACTATAACAACGCCTTCGGGTACTTCTAAAAATCGCTGACGCTCTACTTTGCGTGGCGATGAGGTCTCAACGACAACGACCTGTCGAAGAGCGTTGCCGTCGATGGTACGAATTGTTTGTCGAATAACCCTTGGGATACTGTCAAACTCGTCTGTATGAAATTCCAAGGCTTCGGTTTTCACCTTAACTTTTGGCGTGGTCACTTCCAACGACGCAATCCGACAGCGGCCATCGACGATCGCACCTTCAACCGAAACGACTGTCTCCCCAAAAGTGTTTTGAATCTCGAAATGGTTGTCACCAAAATCAACAAACTCCCACTCTTCATACCTTGGGTAATCCAACGGGTGATTCAGAAACATCGGGAGAAAGAAGCCGTGCGGCTGGACGAAATTGTCCCTGTCACTGATGACAAATGAGGATCGTCCGGACTGGGCCCATTCCATTTTCAGCTCGGCTCGCTCGCCGGTAAAGCAAGTACCCCACGAACTTGGTCGGTCATCGCCTTCGCGTTGTCCGAGGAGATCGTTGTTTGTGCCGGATACGAGCCAACTAATCGGCGTCGAAGACTGTATACATCTGTCGCCACCGCCTTGCCCAATAATTGTTTTCCAGTCGCCGGAGTACCGGTCAAGCTGTTTGACCGTTTCCGCATTAGCGCTTGCCTGAGGAAGATCGCCGTAAAGCACTGCCACTACCGCGTCAACTTCCACGGCATTCTCGACAAGTCTCGAAAGAGAGGTACTCAAGTCATTTGACCTGACCAAATCAGTACTTACAGCGGCCACCAATAAAAGTAAAGCGTGGATTGACAAGTTCATGGCTTATTGGGCAATTGCTGAAACACAGGGATCCAGAACCTCTTGTAATTGGATTACCCACCAATGTCGCGCACCCATTTTCGCCCTGGCTGGCATAACGTTGAACCAAAGCACAAACGGCCAATGCGTCTTGGCCCGCCACCGCATGGGAACAGCCATCGTCCGCGATCTTGTTTTGGGTACACCCGTAATAGGTTACCGGTGTATCCTTCGCGTGATCGGTATCCAAGTAGTCAAGCTCGTAGCATCCCTCGGTGGCACAATGTTGGCCATCCTGACATCTAAAATTTAGATCCGGAAGCGGCTCATCAAATCTGGGCGGAACACCTTGGGACAAAGCGACGGTCACTACCGTAACTGATGCTACAACCGCGACACAGACGCTTGCTGAGATGGGTAAGTTCACGAATGACTTCCTTTCAATGGGTTATCGCGAAATGTTGACGACACCATCACCGAACGGCATTTGGTGTATCCCTTTTGGTATCCCGACAACGTTAACTTTGATCCCGACAGTCACGAGGCCTTCGCCATCGTCGTCGACTACCGGGATGTGACCGATACCTTTGTCCCAGCGGAGTTCCGAAGGCAGACCTCGCGCTAACGACGGGCCGCAAACAACCGTGAGAGTAACGAACTCAGAGCCTGCTGGTACGACCAACGCGTCGGGGATCAAGGTGTACGCGGGAGGCAAAACTGTCAGACTGATTGGCAACACGAATGTCTCGGATGTGCCATTCCCGACAACAGCCAGCCGCAATGATTTAGACTCCGCACCCGATTGCGATCGACTCGGCCGTGATAACACATCAATACTGGCACTGGATCCTGGAGAAATCGTAATCGGAAAAATTGTCGTTGTCGTGGCAATACAGCTGCAATCTGAAGCAGCACTCAATACGGTGACTTCTGATTTTCTGCGATTTGTAAGTGTCACAGTGCGATAGACCCGGGCACCCCCAGTGATTTGCCCGTACTCGATTTCATGCGGTATGAACTCAAGATCGTTAGCCCTTGGGCCGTCGACCGTAACCAGAACAGATTGCCCTGCAAGAGTTCTCGTCGATGGCGAGCTTGCTTCTTGATCGCAGCCAATCAGGATAAAGCTACAGATGATTAACAAAACCGCCAATCGATTACACACCATTCCCTTACGATACTGTGTACAGGCTATTTTGCAATCAACGAAGATAGGTGGGCGAATCTTCTCAACGAAATGGAGCCTGCTTACGAGTCGGATCAAGACAAGCCGAGATACTTATTCCGACCCGCGACGAGGGCGGCCATTTTTCGATCGGCGATGCTTCGTTTGAGCATCCAGAAACCGCAGTCGGGGTGGACATAGCCGACCCGGCCATCCCCTAAAACTTTCTCGGCGTGTTCGATACTTCGGGCGACTTCATCGGATGTTTCAATATGGTTGACCTTGACGTCGATCACGCCGAGGCCGAGCTTGATTTTCTTGTCCACCGCTCGCAGGGCGTCGAGGTCTTCGGCCGGTCGGTGGGCCAACTCCAACACGACATGATCACAGTGAAGGCCTGACAAGAAATCGGTGAGTTGCCGCCAGTGGCCGGCCTGGATCGTCTGTCCGCCATAGTTGCCAAAACAGAGATGGACGGCCCGTGTGGTGCCGGTGTCGATGGCGTCGAGCACGCGATTGATTGCTCGAAGGGCCATGGGTGCCTCATCAGGGTTGCCGGGGACATTCGCCTCATCGACCTGAACACAAGCGGCAGGAAGGCCGGGAACCTGACCGGCGAGTACATCGGCGATCGCCATGAGCATCGTTTCGAAGCCGCCATAGTGACGGTCGAGCAGAGTGCGGGCGAGCATGTATGGGCTGGTGATCGTGAACTTGAAATCGCCCCCCGCCACATCGGCCGCACGGCGACAATCGCTCAACAGGTCCAATCCGCCCTCGCCCAACGGGCCTTCAACGACGGCCGCCGGCCTGGCCCGAAACGCCATCGGTCGCAACGCGCGGAACGCTTCGGCATCACTTCGCCCCATGCGCGATCGCACGCCGTCCATCGGTCGCACGAAGTACTCGATCATCCCGTTGGTGTCGGGGTGATCGACGTCAAAGCGGTACAACTCGCCGTCAGTAGGCAGGTCGATGCCGGCTTGGCGTTGGGTGTCGAAAATGACCCGCGTCGCATCGACCAAAGCCTCCTCCGACGGTGCGGACGCCAACCAATGAGGAATGGGATACGAGCCGACGGTTGTGGTGCCAATACGCGGGGGTTCGGCGGCCATCATGACTAATGTAATTGGCCAACTTCGCAACACCACCGCGTCGACTCCCTGGATGACGGCTTCGGGAATGACGCCAACGGTTACGCGGGTTGGTCGCCCACAACGCAGTTTTGAGGGCAAGGTTGCGAGTCGTCATTGGGACGACCACCCACGCGCACGACAGCCGTCTTTACGCCGGTTGAGACTTCGTACCACGGCGGTACAATCGCAGCCCTTTTCTTCGACACCCACAGGAGCCACCTGCACCATGTCCGTTACCGACGCACCTGCCGCTGCCGGCAAGATCGCCCAAGTCATCGGCTCGACCTTCGACGCCGAGTTCGACGAAGGCCACCTGCCCGCCATCTACAACGCCATCAAGATCTCCTACGAAGTCAACGGCGAGGCGAACACCCTCACCGGTGAAGTTCAACAGCACCTCGGCGGTGGCAAGGTCCGGGCCGTCGCGCTGGGCGGCACCGACGGCCTGCGGCGTGGGATGGAAGTCTCCGACACCGGTGCTCCGCTGACCGTGCCGGTCGGCCTGGAGACGCTGGGTCGCGTGTTCAATCTGTTGGGCGAGCCGATCGACAACCGTGGCGAGGTCAAGACCGAGCAGTCGCGTCCGATCCACCGCGAGCCGCCGGAGTTTGACGAGCTCACGCCCAAGGCCGAGGTGTTCGAGACGGGCATCAAGGTGGTCGACCTGCTCACGCCGTTCATCCGCGGTGGTAAGGCCGGCCTGTTCGGTGGTGCGGGTCTGGGCAAGACCGTCATCATCCAGGAACTCATCGCCCGCATCGCCCGCCAGCACGGTGGTTATTCGGTGTTTGCCGGCGTCGGTGAGCGCACCCGTGAAGGCACCGACCTGTGGCTCGAAATGCAGGAAGCCGCCATCGGCGACACCGGCAAGAAGGTCATCGACCAGACGGTGATGGTCTTCGGCCAGATGAACGAGCCCCCGGGCGCCCGCCTCCGTGTCGCTCTGACCGCGCTGACGATGGCGGAGTTCTTCCGCGACGAGACCGGTGCGGACACGCTGCTGTTCGTCGACAACATCTTCCGCTTCACGCAGGCGGGTTCGGAAGTGTCGGCGCTGCTGGGTCGTATGCCGTCGGCCGTGGGTTACCAGCCGACGCTTGCGACGGAGATGGGTGAGCTGCAGGAGCGGATCACCTCGACCAAGGGCGGTGCGATCACGTCGGTGCAGGCCGTGTACGTGCCGGCCGACGATGCGACCGACCCGGCCCCGGCCAACGCGTTCGCCCACCTCGACTCCTTCATCTATCTCGAGCGTTCCATCGCGGCCAAGGGCATCTACCCCGCCGTCGACCCGCTCGCCTCCAACTCCCGCGCTCTGGACCCACAGATCGTCGGCGAGCGTCACTACGACGTCGCCCGCCAAGTCCAGACGATGCTGCAGCGCTATCGCGACCTGCAAGACATCATCTCGATTCTCGGCGTGGACGAGCTTTCCGAGGAAGACAAACTGGTCGTGAGCCGGGCCCGCAAGATCGAGCTGTTCTTCAGCCAGCCGTTCTTCGTCGCGGAGGTCTTCACCGGCTTCCCCGGCAACTACACGAGCCTGGAAGAAACCATCAGCAGCTTCGAACGCATCCTCGCCGGCGAAGCCGACAGCGTGGAAGAATCCAACTTCCGCTACGTCGGCGGCCTGGACGAGGCGATCGAGAAGAGCAAGAGCTAGAACTCCGTCAACCAAAGTGAAACCAAGACCGGCGTCACATCGACGCCGGTCTTTTTTGTGTGGCGTTAAGTCGCGAATCGATGCTCCGACAAAAGCTTGTAGGGGTTGGAAAAGCCGCTACGTTGGACTTGCGGTCTCTTCCACTTTAACTAGGGGTCATCTTGCAACACATTGTTCAGCAGTCGTTCCGTTTTCGCACCGACACGTCGGCCCATTGTGGCATCGAGCGGCTCGAATCCCGTCGACTCCTGTCGGCAACGTACACGGCCGTCCCGGGCATCAATGATTTGGCATACGACGCGTCGCGCGACAGGCTTTACGCAACGACCGACGGTGGCGAGGTCGTGCGGTACGACGTTCAGAGCGGCCAGGTCCTCACGCCGTTCTCCGAACCTGGTCAGCTTCTGGGTCTTGACATCACGCCCGACGATGGGTCGATCTTTGTCGCCAACGGCGACGAGAGGCTCTACCACCGGATGGATCTCGAAACCGGCGCGACGATCGACATCGGCTACACGCCATCATCGATCGAAAGCGATGCGTACGACGTGGCGATCAGTGACGGCGTGGTGTTTACGACAAGTCAGTTCGCGGGCAGCGGGTGGGTGCCTCTACGCGAGATCGACCTGGCCACGAACCAGATCACGGTAAGCAGCCGCGGCCTGTCGAGTGTTCGACAAAACAGCGGTCTGAGCCGGTCGGCCGACTACAGCGCTGCGGGCCTCTCGGAAAGCAACATCTCCAGCGGCCCGCTCCACCTTTACAACGCCGCCGCAAACGATTGGGACGCCTCGATCAGTACCGGCCAGTTTCTCAGCAGTCGATTGCACGAGATGAGCCGGGATGGCGAGTACTTTGCCATGCCCGTCGGCAGCGGGCTTTCGATTTTCGATGACCAACTTGGCGGCGTCACATCACTTACGTCCCCGGGCCAGAGCCTTGGCGGCTTCGCGTTCGACCCGCAGATCAATCGGCTGTACGTCACGTTCGGCAACGAACTGGCGGCGTTCGACACACTGACCTGGCAAGAGAAGTACCGCGTTCCGATCGGACGCACCATCAACGGAAGCGCACGGTTCGACCGTGGCGAGATGGTGGTCGGCGATGGACGGGTGTTCGTCAGCGACGGCAACGGGTTCGTGTCGGTCGAACTTCCGGTCTCCGACGGACAAGCCGCATCGTTTGTGGTCGAGGGCAACAGTCGGTTTATCCGGACCGGCGTGGAAGACAAATTCCGGGTGAGCGTATTCGACGCTGCGGGTGAACCGGCGATCAACTTCGCCGGCACCGTTTCGTTCGCCAGCACCGATCCCAACGCTGATCTGCCATTGCCTTACACGTTCGACGGCGACGACAATGGAACGGCCGAGTTCTCCGTGAGCTTCCAGACACCTGGTACTCACGCGATCTCGCTGCTCGACGAGAACAGCAACGTTGTAGCAACGGTTGGGGGCATTTCTGTGCACGTCCCCGGCGATGTTTCACTGCTGCCGATCGACGATCGCAACGGATTGGCTTTCGATGCCCAGCGCCAGCGGTTGTATGTCAGCACGAATCGCGGTGTCGTCAAACGCTACGACCTTGCTACCGAAACCCTTCTCGAACCGCTGGAACTCGGGGCCCGGCTGCTCGGGCTGGATGTGACGCTCGATGGCAACTACCTGGTCACGGGCGAAGCGGATTACGTGGGCGGCAGCGGGTTGTTCTACACCGTTGACTTAGACCAACTCGATGTGCTGGAGACCACCGGTGGCGATATCGAGCAGTCGTTTGACGAGATCAGTTACACCTATGACTTCGGTGAGGGCGGCATCTGGGATTTCGCAGCCACCGCCGACGGTAAGGTGCTTGCCGATGGTGAGTATCGTGGCAGCGGTTGGGTGCCCGTCCGTGAAATCGATCCCGTCACCGGAAGCTTCCAAATCCTCGACATCGGTTCCGGGTTTGGTGAGGTCCGGCAACGCACGGGTATGAGTCGCAGCGCTGATGGGACGCTCATCGCCTTCAGTGAAAGCAACATTTCCAGTGGGCCGATCTTCACCTACGACCCCGTCGTTGATGAACTGGTCGGCTCAGTCAACACCGGCACGTTTCTCAGCAGCGTCCTCACTGCCGTGAGCCGTAACGGCGCATACGTCGCGGCCGAACTCGGCGGGGGCATTCGAGTCTTCGACCGTGAGATGAACGTCATCACGAACCTTCCAGGCCGTGACGCCGGCCTGGCGTTCGATCCTGCCGCCGACTTGCTCTACGTCCACGAGGGCGGCACGATCTTCGCTTATGAAACCGCTACGTGGACCGTGGTCGACAGTGTCAGCTTGGGTGAGAGCTTCTCGTCATCGCTCCAGTTTGACGATGGCATGATGGAGGTCGCGCGGGACGGCGGGTTGATCTTCATCAATACGCCCACAGGCGTCCGCCAAGTCACATTCAGTACGCGAGCCATCGCGCCCGACGCAGTCGTACAGGAGGGCGGCAGCGCGACACTTATCGGAAACGCCGTAGTGGCCCCAGGGCTCGCCGTGAGTGAATACGCCTGGGACTTGGACTACGACGGGACCGGGTTTGATACGGATGTCGTCGGATCGTCAGCAATCTTCTCCGCAGAAAACATCGACGGTCCCGCTACCCGCACGGTCGCTTTGCGTGTGACCGATGCTGCCGGTTCGGTCAGTATCGCCGAGGCTACCGTTGACATCATCAATGTTGCACCAGTGTTGTCGGTCACCGGGCCGGCCAACGTCGGCCACTTCGAGACCTACACCCTCGCGCTATCAAGCACCGACGTCGCTGACGACACGCCCGTAAATTGGACCATTGACTGGGGCGACGGAAGCATCGACACGCTCCCCGGCAACGCGACATCGGCAACCCACACCTACCAATCCGAAGAGGCGTTCCAAATCACCGCAAGCCTGACCGATGAGGATGGCACCTATGCCACTGAGGGTCCATCGGTCCTTGTCGCCACGGCACCGACGATTGTCCGAAGCAGCTTCAACTTCGACGCGCTGCCACACAGAGTCGAAATCGCCTTCAGCGAATCGGTCGCGGACTCGGTCGATGTCGGCGACGTCACGATTCGGAATCTCGATTTCAACCTGGTCGTCAGCACCAATGACATCGAGTTGATCTACGACGAGACGACCCAGACGGCATCGTTTGGCTTCATCGGCGGCATCAACGCCGGTGGCGAACTGACCCCCTTGCCCGACGGGAACTACAGCGTGTCTCTCGCTGCGGGAAGCGTCGAGGACGCAGTGGGCAATCTCTTGCAGGAAGATCTGAGCTTCGGCTTCTTCGTCCTCGCCGGCGACCTCGATCGCGACCGTGATGTCGATCTCTTTGACGCGATCGATCTGGTGCGCAACTTCGGCCGCACCGACGATCCGCTGTTCTCCGAGGGCGACCTTGATTACGACGGCGATGTCGATCTCTTCGACGCGCTCATTCTCCAGCGAAACTTCGGTTCGACCCTCCCAGACGGCACAGAACGACGCGGTGGAGTACCGCTGGTTTCGCTGTTCGCGAAGGAGGAGCCGAGGATTGACGACCTCTCGGAAGCCGATGACGACGGTTTACCGCATTTCAAAATCACGCTTTTTGATTTTTCGCGGTGATCCTCCACCTCTCCGACGGCGTATTTGAGGTACACTTTCCGGTCTGTATCCCATGATGGCCGCCGGCCCGGCAGGCTTGACGGAGCAAATGTACCTCACCGCTTTTTCCAGGATCGACTCTTATGGTTTCCAAATTGATTTCCCGTGCTGCTGCCCGCGTCGTTGAACCGTTTGAGCGGCTTGAAGATCGCCGCCTCCTTTCCGTCTCCCCTGCGGTTGACGCGGTCGACTTGGAGAAATTCTCAGACCTCCGCGATGTGCCGGCCACGATCCTGCCGGTCGTTACGCCCGACGCCGGTCGCGACACCAATCCCTTTGACGACGTCATTGACCGCGCATGGAACGACGTAAGTGACCTGACCCAATACGACCAAGTCACGCTCAATGGCACCAACGATTGGGTCATCCGATCCGACAGCACGCTCGCTCAACTCGGTCGGGCCATCCCCGACGCGGCCATCGAACGCAGCGGCATTCTCAACGACGCGTTCTACGTGACATTCGCCGACCCGACCGTCGCCGTCGAGCGACTTGACGGTGCGGCGGGTGTGAGTCAGTTCTACCCGTCGGTCGTTCAGGAACGTTCCAAGCGACTGATCCCGAACGATCCACAGTTTGGCCAGCAATGGCACCTGCGTAACACCGGCCAAGGCGGCGGCGTGGCCGGCATCGATGCCAACGTCACCGGCGCGTGGGACATCACGCAGGGCGCCGGCGTGGTCATCGGCATCGTCGACGATGGCGTGCAACTGACCCACCCTGACATCAGCCCGAACTACCGCACGGACCTCGACCGCGACTTCAACGACAACGACAACAACCCCTCGCCGCAAGGCAGCTTCGACTTCCACGGCACGCCCGTCGCCGGCATCGCTGCGGCCCGGGGTGGCAACGGCGTCGGCGTCTCGGGTGCCGCACCCCAGGCCCAACTCGCCGGCCTGCGTCTGATCTCCGACTTCGAGCCCGACTCGGTCGAAGCACAGGCCCTGACCTGGAACAACGACGACATCGACATCTTCTCCAACAGCTGGGGGCCTGCAGACTTTGCCCACCTCGAGGGACCCGGCCCCCTGACGGCGGCCGCGCTGGCCAGCACCGCGACCACCGGTCGTGACGGCCTCGGCGGCATCATCACCTGGGCCGGCGGCAACGGCGGCAACTCCGACAACTCCAACTACGACGGCTACGCCAACAGCCGACACACCATCGCCGTCGGGGCGATCAACAACTTCGGCGATCGGGCCTCCTACTCCGAGCGCGGGTCCAATCTACTCGTGGTCGCCCCGTCCGATGGCGGTAGCCGCGACATCGTCACCACCGCGATCAACTCCGGCTACACCAGCAGCTTTGGCGGTACTTCGGCAGCCACCCCGCTAGCCTCGGGTGTGATCGCCTTGATGCTCTCGGCTAATCCCAACCTGACCTACCGCGACGTTCAGCACATTCTTGTACAGACCGCCGAAACCGTCGACCCGTCCGACAGCACCTGGCAGACCAACGGTGCCGGCTTTACCGTCAGCGAGGCGTATGGCCACGGCAACATCGACGCCCTAGCCGCCGTACAAGCGGCTCAGACCTGGACCAACGTCGGCCCCGAAGTCGGTTACACCACCGGCAACCTCGTGGTCAACCAGACCATCCCCGACAACAATTCCGGCGGCATCACCGCCCAGGTCAACGTCGAAGCCGGCCTCGTGGTCGAGCATGTCGAAGTCTACTTCGACGCTTCCCACTCCTTCACCGGCGACCTCGAACTGATCCTCACCAGCCCCGACGGTACCGAGTCGTTCCTGCACCGCACCAGCTTCGACAGCGACAACTATACCGACTGGACGTACAACTCGACGCTCCACTGGGGCGAGGAGTCCGATGGTGTCTGGACGCTCAACGTCCGCGACCGGTTCAACGGTGACGTCGGTACGTTCCAGAACTGGAGCCTGAATCTCTTCGGCACCCAACCGTCGGAAGTTTCCGCGCCGGTGCTGACCGAATCGTCCTTCCGTCGCGGGCAGTCCGCCCAGTCGTTGTTCGAGTTCGACGCCAACGTCAACATCGACAACGCGGTGTTTGAAATCATCAACACCTCGGGGGGTGAGACACCCAATGCGAGCGACTTTGCCCTGAACTTCTCGGGTGGCCTGGTGACCGCGACGTACGCCCCCGACGGTGTGCTCGATGCACTGCCCAACGGCAACTACATCGCCACACTCAGCGGCGTCGCGGCGGCCGATGACACCAGCGTGGTTGCCGATCCGGTCACGTCGAACTTCTACTTCCTCAATGGCGACACCGACGGTGACCGCGACGTGGATCTGTTCGACGCGCTCAACCTCCAACGCAGCTTCGGTGACACCGACAACCCACTATACAGCGACGGTGATCTCGACTACGACAACGACGTGGACCTGTTCGACGCCCTGATCCTCGTCCGCAACTTCGGTGAGAATCTTCCGGAGCCTGCCGGGTTCGGCACGGGCGGAGCGCGATTCGCCTTGGGTGGTAACGACGCTCGGTTCGGTACGTTCAACGGCGGCAATGTCTTCGCAGGCGCGTCACCGAGTAACAGCCTGTTCGGCAATAGCGGGCGCTCCGAGAGCCGTGGCCTGGCCCGCGAGTTGATCTGATCGACAACCAAGAGTTGTAACGCACAACACCGGCCGCGGAAGTAACTTCCGCGGCCGGTGTTTTCGTGTGATGCCATGGACGCCTCACCAATCGGGCATCACAGCAGTCCGGCAGCCAATCGCCCTTCCGCACGCGAACCGCCACGACCACCGGCGAAGAGCGACTCCGCCTCGCCGCCGCCCGGCAGGTTCGCACCGAAGTTGCGTTGGAGGATCAGGGCATCGAACAGGTCCACGTCGCCGTCGTAGTCCAGATCGCCGTCGGAAAAGACCGGAGCGTCCGTGCGGCCGAAGTTGCGTTGGAGGTTGAGCGCGTCGAACAGATCGACGTCGCGGTCGCGGTCGGTGTCGCCGGCAAGGACGAAGAACGACAGCGTCGCGTCGGCCGACAGCGGATTGCCCGCAAGATCGGTAACCCCGGCATCATCGACGGTCAGGACGTAATCACCGTCGGGCAATGGTTCGAACCAGAGCAACCAGAACGAGCTATCACCGCCGTAGTTGAGTTCAAACTCGGCCTCGATCGCATCGCCGCTGGCCAGATCCACGAGCGTCAACGCATCCGGGTCGATGGTCGGACTGATCGGTTCGGAGAAGAAGAACTGGGCGGTGTGAGCGAACTCGAACGTGAAGAACGACTGCGTGGCGAAGGGAGCGACCGTGTCTTGCGGCGCGACGATCTGCATGTCGTAGGTGTTGACCGCACCGTTCCAGCCGTACACATGGACGTAGTAGGTCTCGCCGGCAATGACGTTGGCGGTCATGCGCTCGTTGGAGTTGCCGCTGAGACCGGTGTCGAGGTCGTTGCCGTCGGCGTTCTGAATGGCGGCGTCGATGTCGCCAACGTTGCCGTCGAAGAACAGATCAACCACGACCTGCCCGGACTCGGCGGCGACGAACTTGAAGTAGTCATCGTCCGTGCCGTTGTGGATGGTGAGGTTGGCCTCGACGGCGGTGCCGAGTGTACCGAGGTCGGTCGCGGTGGCCCGGGATTCATTGCTCTCGAATCGGTCGGGCACGTTCGGCGACGGCTCACCCTCCCCGATGACGAGGATGTCATTGACGAAGCCGGTGTTGTTGTCCTCGCGGAACTCGGCGACCGTTTCGCCATCGTCGGCGATCCAGCCGATGGTGTAGTTGCCGTCGGCGAGTGTTGCCGGGATGGTGCCGGTCCACTGGATGTCCGCCGAGGTGTAAGGGTCGATGCTGTCGACAACGAGCGAGCCGATGAAAACGTCGCCGCGTGAGATCGTCGTGTTGGTCGAGGCGTAGATGCCAACGCTCATGCTGCCGGTCGGAAGCGTACCGACGTTGCGTAGCTTGAAGTCGGCGGTGAGCGTGTCGCCAGCATCGGCGGCGTAGGTCGATAGCGTGGAGGTCGACGTGGCGAGTTGGTTGTCGTGGTCCACGACGTCGGCCCGCTCGGTCGGTTGGGCGTTGGCGGTGTCCGTCGCGATCCAGTTGTTGAGGTCGTTGAACTTCTCGGCATCGATGCGTGCGCCGGAGTTGAAACCCCCGCTCGGCCCCGCCCCGCCGTAGCCGTGGACGGCCAGGATCATCGGTGTCTCGTCACCTGGCAGCCATTCCCAAACGCCCGAGCCGGAGGAGCCGCCGGCAGTGTCGAGCGTGCCGTTGTAGTAGACCTTGGTTTCGTCCGCGAAGCCGATGGGTCCGGACGCGGTCCATTGCGTGCCGAACGGTTTATCGCCGGGGTACTGGAGGATGGTGACCTGCCGACCGTTGAGGTCGGATACGCCCTCGTAATGGCGATAACCGAAGTACCCGGCGAAATCACCGACCGAGCGATCGAGCGTGATCAGTGCCCAGTCGTCCTCCCATGCGCCTTGATTGAGCCACGAGTCGTACACCCGGACGCTCACGGCCTCGGCGGTGCCGAACGGTCGAGCGCTGCCGTTCTGCCCGAGCGAAACGCCCATCGCGCCCAAGTCACGCAACTGTCCGCCGGACGTCACGCAATGGCCGGCCGTGAGAAAGTGGAACGGGCTGATCATCGCCCCGCTGCAGCCGATGTTGGTCCGGCCGACCGCACTGAACGGGAAGTCGGTCGTGTTGGTCACACGGACGCGATCGTCGGGGCTCTGCACCGAACGGGGCGTGAAGTACTCCTCGGCCGCGGTGCCGGTCGGATCGAAGCCCGGCATCTCGCCGCCGACGGTCGGCTTACCGGCGGCACGATTCACGAACTCCGTCGGTGACCCGAGCGAATCGAGCAACCCGCCGAGCCCGTCGAAACCCTGGCTATTCAAGAATGCGTCGAGCCCGGCATCGCTGCCATCGCTCACGCGGAGCGACGATCCGTCGGCGAAGAATTCCGTGTAAGCCGCCAACAACCGACGGTTTTCGAGGGTTTCGATCAGACTGCGCATCGTCCGAGCGTACCACATTTGACCGCACGATCGACGCGATTGCCTGCGAGTTTGGAATGTCCGTCCGGCGTTGGTGAGGTCGATGACACGACTGTGCGAATCATTCGTTGACCGACGCGTCGGGTCCGAACTGCTGACGGACCAATCGGGCGTACAGCCCGCCCTCGGCAACAAGCCCGTCATGGCAGCCGCTCTCCACAACCCGGCCTTCCTTGAGCACGAGGATCCGGTCGGCGTTGCGAACCGTGCTCAGGCGGTGGGCGATGATCAGGCTGGTACGGTTTTCCATGAGCCGTTCGAGCGCTTCCTGCACGAGCCGCTCGCTCTCGGTATCGAGGGCGCTCGTGGCTTCGTCGAGGATGAGAATGCGCGGGTCCTTGAGGATGGCACGGGCGATGGAGAGGCGCTGCTTCTGTCCACCTGATAGTGAGACGCCACGCTCGCCGACGCGGGAGTCGTAACCGTCGTCGAGCTTGCTGATGAAGTCGTGGGCGTTGGCGGCCCGGGCGGCGGCGATCATCTCGTCGTCGGTCGCGTTGGGCTTTCCGTACTTGAGGTTGTCGCGGACGCTGCCGGAAAAGAGGAACGAATCCTGCTGCACGATGCCGATCGCGCGGCGGAGCACGTCCAAGCGGTAGTCGCGGATGTCGACGTCGTCGATCTTGATCGCACCGTGATCGACGTCGTACAGCCTGGGCAGCAGCGAGACGAGCGTCGTCTTCCCCGCACCCGACGGCCCGACCAGCGCGACCTTCTCACCCGGCGCGACGGTGAAGTCGAGGTTGTCCAGAACCCAGTCCCGTTCGGTGTTTCGGTTGAAGTAACGATCCTGTGCGGCACGTTTCCGCTCGGCGTACACATCGGTGCCACGCCTGCGTTGTCGCAGCCGACCTTTGTCGACGAACTCACGCCGTTTCTGCCGACGCGCGTCATGGACCGCTTCGCCGCGCAAGTCACGTGGGTTGTGCCGCTCGGGCAGGCCTTTGCTTTCGTCGGACTCGTCGTGGTAGTCGAAGAAAACGTTTTCAAAACGCAGCTCCCCGCGCGTCGGCTCGGTCGCAACGGCGTCGGGCCGCTCGGTGATCCGCGGCGTGATGTCGAACACCTGGAACACCCGCTCGATGCTCGCGGCGGACTGTTGCCAAACGAGGTTCACGTCCGCGAACCGGCGCACGGGCATGTAGATCACCGCGAGGTAGCCGATGAACTTCACCACGTCGCCGGGCGTGATATCGCCGCGGAGTGCGAGGTAGCCGCCGTACCCGATGACGACGATCTGGTTCAGATGCACGAGCAGTTCGGCACAGCTGGCAACGAACTGGCTGAGCTTTTGCACGCGGACGTTGCGGCCGTAGTGGATCTCGGCGTCGACCGCGAAGGCGGACTGCTCGCGGTCTTCCGCCGCCGAGGTCTTGACCAGCGCGATGCCCGCGAGCCGCTCCTGAACGTTGCCGCTGATCCGGCTGAACGAACTCTGCACCAGCCATGACGCGCGACGGACGCGCGGGTTGAGAAACTTGAACAGCAGGATGTACGGCGGGATCGCCAGCATCGACGCCAGCGTCAGCCGCCAGTCGATGTAGAGCATGAACCCCAAGCCCACGAAGATCGACGCGGTGTCCATCGCGACGTTGATGACGCCGCCGTTGATGATCTGAGACGCGTTGGAGATGTCGCCGAGCAGGCGCGAGGCGATGCTGCCGGAGCGTTCCTTGGAATAGAAATACAGACTCAACCGGTGCAGGTGGTTGAACAAATCTTGACGGACGTCGCGGATCACGCGAACGCCGAGCATCTGGGCGTAGAACCCGCGCCCATACCAGGTCACGCCGTGGAGGACCGAAATGATCACCCCGGCGACGACGAGCCAGAAGAGCCAGCGATTGCGACGATCCATGCTCGCGGCCTCGAACGCACCGGTCGCCGCCAGCACGTCCGTGGCCGTGCCGATGATCCACGGGAAGGCGTAGATCAGGACGAACTTGAAGACCGCAAAGCCCAGCGCGACGGCGAGCAACGCCTTGTAGCGCAGGGCGTACGCAAAGAATCGGCGCATGTACTGCTCACGGCGTGGCGGTGCGGTGAGCGAGCGGAGTTGGCGGAGCATGGGGCACGTGGGCGCAACGACACGCGCTGCAAGGGAACACCCACGGCAGCGAACCTAACAACGTGCACCGACGGATGCGCGCGAAAGTGAAAATATTCTGGAACCCTGTCGCCATTGGATGACGATCATTCGGTCATCTCGACTTCTTTGGGCCAGAGTACAAAGCCACGCTTCACCATGATCGGATTGAAGTTTCGATCAATGCTCTCGTACTCGATGACAACCTCAATCGTGGGCGTGCCGCCGGGCGGCAATGAGACGTTCGCCGTATGTTGGCTGAAACCAGGGTGTTCCTCTTGGAATGCTTCTTGGCCGACAGGTTTCGGGGCAAGCTCATTGCCCTGGTCGTCATAATGCTCTTGGAACAGCCCTTCGTCGGTCATCAGGACCCAGCCAGCCTCGGCAGGATCCGTCACACCGTTGGGTAATGGGTTGCTGTAGCTCACGGCGGAGTCGGCCGAACCGACGCGTATCCAAATCACGGCCGGAAGCGGTCCATAGATGCTCCCAGACCTCACTGTCACTGCCACTTCATTTCCCGAAGACGGTTCGTCCGGATCGAAGAACCAAGTGAGACTACTCTCGTCCCCGAATGGCTCGTCGTAGAACTTCCAATCGAACTCTTCATCGAAGTCCTCGGTGTGATCGCCACTGGAGTCCGACGAACGGCGTGGCTCGGGCTCGCAACCGAGAAGGCTCAGCGTCAACATGAAACACGCCAGCAGCCAATACGGTTGCTTCATACCCGGAATCTATCCGAGAGAGAATCCGCCAACAAGATGATGCTCGATAACCCGAAGAATTTAGAACCGCGCTTCGCCGTTGCCGCCGTACCAGCGGCCGGGCTTGAGGGTGATCTTTCTCAGCTTCGCTGACGGGACCGCCGTCTTCAGTTCCTGCTCCACGCCGGCGAGCATCAGTTGCCGCAGTTCGTAGAGGTGCGGGGAGCTGTCGACCAGGACCGTAAGCGTGCCGCGGGTCAGGGATTCGAGGGCGCAGTGCTCGGCGAGTTCGGGGGGCAGCAGGGCTTCCCACGCGGCCGAGAGCTTGCCGAACTTGTTGTGCCGCGGACGGATCTGCCTGTTGAACAACGCCACGACCTCGGCCCCGAGCTTGTCGGTCTCCTCGGCGCGTCCCGCGTCCGCTTTCGCCTTGTGCAAGCGGGTCAGTTCGGCAACTTCGGTGGCGCGGTCGTTGAACATGGTTGTTTGACGCATCGGTGGGAGTCCGTTCCCGTTAGATTGAGCTAGAGCCGTGAGGGGATTCCTTCCGCCTCGTCAACGTGGCTCACTGCAGATTAACCGGCATGATCACGTACAGGAACCCCTCGCCCGCCTTGAGCAGGCCGGGGCGGTTGGCGGCGCTGAGCTCGAAGCGGACTTCGTCGGTGTCGACGACCTTGAGCGCGCTTTCGAGGAACTGGGGGTTGAAGCCGATCTCGACCTCGTCGCCCTCGTAGTTGCAGGCGAAGTTGACCTTGGCCTCGCCGGAGTCGGGGTTGCGGGACGAGAGCTCGAGGCCGCCGTCCTTGAAGTGCATCCGCACGCCCTTGGACTCCTCGTTGGTCAGCAGCGAGGCGCGCCGCACTGCCGAGAGGAAGTCGGCGGTCGCGGCGGTCATCGCCTTGTCGTTGTCCTTGGGGATCACGTCGCGGAACGGTGGGAAGGTGCCCTCGACGAGGTTGGACGTGAGCGTCGCGTCGGCGGTGTGGACGAGAATGCGGTTGTCGCGGAGCTGGATGCCGACCATCTCCTCGGGATCGCCCACGAGCTTATCGACCAGGCTCATCGCCTTGGTCGGGACGATCGGGTCGGGGGCCTTGTCCTTCTTCGCCTTTGCATCGCCGGAGACAGGCGTTCGGGCCAAGGCGAGGCGTCGGCCGTCGGTGGTGACGAAGGTCAGATCGCCGTTGTCGATGAGCACGAGCGTGCCGTTGAAGGCGTAACGGGTGCCCTCGCGCGCCGCGGCGAACAGCGTCTGGTGGATCAGCTGCCGAAGCGGCCCGCCGGCGACGGAAAAGTCCGGATCGCCCTCGAACGTCGGCACCTCGGGGAAGTCCTTCGGATCCTGCGTGAAGATCTTGAACTCACTGTCGGCCCCCTTGATCACCGCCTGTTTGTCGACCAACTCGATGCTCAGCGTGTCATCGACGGACTCGCGGACGATGGCCTGGAGCTTGTCGGCTGGCAGGAGCGTGGAGCCGGGCGTCTGGACATCGACGTGCGTGTTGGTGTAGCGGACGGCGATCTCGAGATCGGTGGCGCTGAGGGTAAGGTACGCGTTGCCGCCTTCGTTGTCGGCGTCGAGACGGATACACTGGAGCACGGGCTTGGGCGTCCGAGCGACCACCGCCGTCCCGACCACGCCCAGGGCTTCGACCAACGCTCCGCGATTGCAAATGACCTTCATGGGGATTCCTGCTTCGTTTTCGGTTTATCCACCCCGGAAGGTGGGTTGGGCATCCTAGGTGTTCTTTGCCTCTCTCCCAAAATTAGAAAGGCCTCAGCAGTAGTAGGCGCTGGCGCGATGTGGAACAACTTTGCGCGCGCTCGGCAAGTGCCTGCAGGTGAGGGGTTTGCGAGCGGGATTATCGGAGCCTGGCCGTGTACAACCTGTCGCGCTGGGTGTCGCGCAACATCGTGGCATCGTGACCGGACGCCTCGGCAGTGTCGGGCGTGGGTCCGGTTGTCACGCCGAGTTATCGGGCGCGACATCGGCGCGACAGGTTTGCGGGGCGGTTTCCACCGGGCGCGAACGGGGGTTGTCGCGCCGCCCGGGGAAAGCCCACGCCTTCAGGCGTGGGTCCGCCGGGTCGAACGTTCTTGCCGGCCCACGGCTGAAGGCGTGGGCTTTCAACGGCATGATCACCGGTCCAAGTCCTTTCGCCGCAACCGCAACGCATTGCCGATCACGCACAGATCGCTCAGCGCCATGCACGTCGCGGCGATCAGTGGGTTGAGCAACCCCGCCGCGGCGAGCGGGATCGCGGCGACGTTGTAAACGAACGCGAAGAACAGGTTTTGGCGGATGCAACGCATCGTCGCTTTGCTCAACCGGATCGCGCGCGGGACGCCCAGCAGCGACTCGCCCATGAGCACCACGCCCCCGGCCTCGGCGGCCACGTCGGCCCCGCCGCCCATCGCGATGCCCAGGTCGGCCGCGGCCAGGGCCGGGGCGTCGTTGACGCCGTCGCCGACCATGGCGACGGGGTGGTCGCGCTTGAAGGCTTCGACGGCGGCTGCCTTGCCGTCGGGCCGGACGCCGGCGCGGACGTCATCAATGCCGGCCTCTGCGGCGATCGCCTCGGCAACCCTTTGCCAGTCGCCGGTGAGCAACACTGTCCGCAGGCCCATCGCGTGGAGCCGGGCGATGGCGGTGGGACTGTCGGGTTTGATCGGGTCGGCGAGTTCGATGTGGCCGAGATGCACGCCATCGACCGCGACATGCACGGCGGTGCCGTCGGTGTCGGGGGCGTCGATGCCGCTTTCCCGCAACAGCTCGGCCGAGCCGACGAGCACGGCCGTGCCAGCGATCGTCGCGCGCACGCCGAGGCCGGGCACGTCCTCGAACTTGTCAGGTGACGCGAGCGAAAGCCGACGCTGTTTCGCCTCGGCAACGATCGCTTTCGCCAACGGATGTGCGGAGAACTGCTCGGCGGACGCGGCGAGTTGGAGCAAGTCTTCTGTTGAGCGGCGACCGAAGGGAGCTTCTGCGGAAAGCTCCCTTCGATCGCCGCTCAACGAGACATCGGTCACGGCGGGCTTGCCTGCGGTGAGCGTGCCGGTCTTGTCGAGGACGACCGTCCCGAGCTTCTCGGCACGTTGCAGCGAATCGATGTCGCGCAGGAGGATGCCGCGCTTCGCCCCGAGGCCAGTGCCGACCATGAGCGCCGCGGGGATCGCCAAGCCCAACGCACACGGACACGCGATGATCAGCACCGAGCAGACGGCGTTGGCCGTCCGGGCCCACGTCACTCCCGGCTCCCAGCCTGATGCGTAGCCGACGCTCACCCACACGACCCCCGTCACCAACGCGATGCCGATCACCACCGGCACGAAGATCGCCGAGATCCGATCGGCCAGCCGTTGCACCGGCGGCTTGGACGCCTGGGCCTTCTCGACGAGCTTGACGATGTTCGACAGTGCCGTCTCGGCACCGACGCGGGTGAGGCGGACGGTGAGCGCGCCGTCGGTGGCGAGCGTGCCGCCCAGGACGTTGTCGCCCTTTTGCCGCAGGACGGGAACGGACTCGCCGGTGACGAGCGATTCGTCGATGCCGCTGCGGCCGTCGGTGACTTTGCCGTCGGCAGGGACGCGCTCGCCGGGGCGGACGATCACGAGATCGCCGCGGAGCAGTTCATGGACTGGTACATCGTTCCCATCAGCACGATGAGCGATGTCGGGCGTGAGTTGGAGCAGCTCGCGGATCGCGTCGCCGGCCTTGAGCCGAGCGCGGGCTTCGAGCCAATGCCCCAGCGAGATCAACGCCAGCAACCCCGCCGCTTCCGTGAAGTACAGGTGGGGCGTGTCGACGAACAGCCCGATGACGCTGTAGCCGTAGGCGACGCTGGCACCCATCGCGATGAGCACGTCCATGTCGGTCGTGCCACGACGTAGTGCGGCGAAGGCGTTGCGGTAGAACGCCGAGCCGATGAGCACGATCGCGGTGGTGCCGACGGCGAACATGAGCCAGGGCATCCACGCCGGGTGGTAATGGTTGAAGTGGGCGATCCAGTGGAAGGTTTCGGCGGGTGCCCAGAGGCACAGGCCGAGGATCGCACGGTTACGCCAGCCGTTGGCGTGACGGAGTTGGCGTTGAAGCCGGTCGGCTTCGTTGGCCGATCGGCTCGCGGTGTCCTCGACGCTCGCCCCGAACCCTGCGGCCCGGATCGCCTCGGCCACCCGCTCGGCGATTGCCGGGTCGGCCACGTCCAGCTCCGCCCGCCCTGCCGCCAGGTTCACCTGCACCGACCGCACGCCTTCGATCCGCGCCGCCTTGTCGACGTGGGCGACGCATGACGCACAGGTCATTCCTTCAACCGAAAGCGCAGCTTCGGGCATGCAAGAAGTTTATCCGACCGGCTCACACTCGGCCGCGATGGCATCGCCGATGGCGTTGATGACCGAGCGGAGGGTGAGATCGTCGAGGCGACCGATGGATGCTGAAAGAATTCGGTCGAGTGAGATGGTTGTGATCGATTCGCACTTGGCCACACATTCACGATCTAAGCCGAACTCCCCAGCACGGAAGCTCACGTTGTTCGGAAAGCTCCGGCGAGTTCGACGCCCTGTGTAGTGAACGGCACGACCACCAGCTCATCACCACGGTTCAATGGCTCACATGAAACGACGACCGCTGGTCGGATTCCTGCAGCCTCGAAGTCGCAGATGTAAATCTCACCCTGCTCGAACACCGGCTACTCCCAAGGCTCATCGGCGAGCGTCTCACCGGTGAGACGGGTGCCGGCATCGCCGAGCGCAGCGTCCTTCTCCGGCGTGTCGTTCCAATCCGCGAGCGTGGCTGGTCGGCCTAGTCGACGGCTGGCACGGGAGATGCGGAAAACCGTTTGGCCCTGATCATCCACCACACGCACGGGCTCATCCCCCGCAGCTCGCAAGGCTTCGGCTTGCTCTTTGGTCAGTTCCAGCACCATGGCACCATCGTACCAAAACCTACCCCTCTTGATCCCGGAAGTACTTCGCGTTCTTCTCGATGAAGTCGCTCCATTCCTCGGGCAGGTCTTCGGCGGGGAAGATCGCCGTTACCGGGCACTCGTCGACGCACAGGCCGCAGTCGATGCAGACGTCCGGGTCGATGAACAACTGATCGGCCGACTCGAAGTCGTCAGCCTGATCGGTCGGGTGAATGCAATCCACGGGGCACACCTGCACGCAGGAGGTGTCCTTGGTACCAATGCACGGTTCAGCGATGACGTGGGCCATGAGTCGGGTGTTTCGGGTAAAGCTTTGGGATAGGGAATCGGCGGCAGTATAGACATGGACCATCGGCCCGAGCGACGGTTTGTGTTAAATCGGAATTGGCTGGAAAGCGTTGAAACGGCACTTTTCGGCGATTCGGGTCGCTTTGTCGCTTGGACGAGCGATCACCCGTCCCTGCCTACCCGGCTGCGCAGGGCCTTCTTTTCCCCGACCCGCTTCTTCGCTTCCAGGCGGCGGCGTTTGCTGGCTCGGCTGGGCTTGGTCGGCTTGCGAGGCTTGGGGGCGACCAAGGCACGCCGAACCAGGTCGCGGAGCTTCTCCAGGGCCGCATCCTTGTTGGCCCCCTGGCTGCGGGTGGACTCGTCGCGGAGGTGGATCTCGTCGTCGGCCGTGAGTTGGCTACCGGCCAAACCACGCAGACGCGTTTTCGCCGCCCCGCTCATGCCTAGCAACGACTCCACCGCGACCCACAGCTCCGCGGCGGTGTTGAGCTTGTTGACGTTCTGCCCGCCCGGCCCGCTGGACCGCGAGAACTGCCAGCGCACGTCCGCTTCGGCCACGGTCACCCGGGGCGCGAGGCGGATCGTGTTGGGCGTCTCGTCGGCCACGGCTGGAGGTTAGCCGCGATCACGGTTGAAAGCAGTGGCGTTCGACACCGTCAAAAGCGGCCGGTTCGCAGGCAGCAGTTCTTGAAGATCTTCCCGCTGTTGCACGGGCAGGGATCACTGCGGCCGAGCTTCTCGAGCAGTTCCTTCTCGCCGGCATCGGTTTCGATCCGGCGGTACTCGTCGTTGCGTGTCCGGCGGACCTGTGTCTCGCTCGGGTAGCCGCGTCGGCGTTTACTAGTCCGCTCGAAAGCAGAAGTCGTCGTGGTCGATTTTGCGTCGCATGGGAACTCCTTGTCGGATGTTGGCCAAGCGTAGGGAACCAGATTGCCCCATGCCGCGACTGTGGGGGTGTGATGCGAAGGAAACCGTCGTGACCGAACTGCACGATCCGAAACACACGCGCCGGCTTGTGCTGCGGTGTCAGCTTGGCGAGCGGGAGGCGTTTGCCGAACTGGTCGACGCCTGGCACCCGCGGCTCTGGCGACACCTGCACCGCACGCTCGGTTCGACCGACGCGGCCGACGAGGTGTCTCAGGAAGTCTGGCTTCGGGTGGTGCGGACGATCATGCGGTTGCGTGAGCCGGGGGCGTTCCCCGGTTGGCTCTTTCGCATTGCCCACGGGAGCATGACCGATCGACTACGGCGGCAGTACCGGGCTGCGGCTCACCTCGCCTCCGCCGAGCCGACCGATGTCACCGTCGACGTGCCGGCCACGCTTGAACCCGACGAGGTCGAACACCTGCACGCCGCACTGGCCGACCTCGAGCCGGCCCACCGCGAAGCACTGGGGCTGTTCTACCTCGAAGGGTTCGATATTCGGGAAGTCGCCGACGCGCTCGGCGTTCCCGTCGGCACGGTCAAGTCCCGCCTGCATCGCGGCCGATCGGCCCTGCGTCACGCACTCGAACAACAAGGAACCACGCCATGAACGATCTCACGAACGACCCTTCCCCCACCCTCTCGTCGACCGACGTCCTGAACGGCCTCGGCAACACGCTGTCACTCCGCCGGCGATTGGTCTACACGGCAATCCTGTGCGTGACGACGCTCGCCGCGACCGGGTTGACGTTGCTTTGGGCGACCGAGCCGGACCGCTTGCCGGCCAGAACACAGGCGGCGTTCGCCATGCTGATCGCGATCAACCTCGGCTGGTCGGGGCTGAGTGTCTGGGTGCTCACGCGGCGAGAGCCGCTGTTTGCGTCGGACCGCGTGACGGCCGGGTCGATGGGGCTGGCGTTCGCGATGGTGTTCACCGCTGTGGCAACGCCGATCGGCTTCACGACGCGCGGCGTCGCGGCGGGCTTGGCCGCCGGGCTCGCGGGGCTGGTGCTTTGCCTGATGGGCGGCGGCGTGTTGATTTCGGCGGTGCGACGTCGGTCGGCATTGTTGCGCGAGCTCGGCCGGACCCAGGGGTGAACCCGTGGGCGTTGGGCGGGCGCATAAAAAATCCCCGGGTCGTTGCGAGACCTAACTCCGAGGAGTCAGGGTCACAAGACCCGGGGGAACCAACCGCGCTCCATGATTTCCGAGTGGCCGCTCCGGCCACCCATCGTCGCCAACATGGCGATGACAAAAACCACCATGGCAAGTGATGTGCCGAAGCAAATTATTCCGGCCAGGTTTGTGAATTTTCACCGAAGATCGTTCATGAGAGCGTGGAAATGGCGAAAATTCCTGGAGAGTTTTTGACGTCCGATTCCTGCGCCCGCTGCACAAAAGCTCGGCAATGCGCGCCCGACGAGCACCACCCCGATCGGCCGCACAGTGTTTACGCAGCACGGGCCGACGAGAAAACGCCGTCGCGGTCCGAGGATCGCGACGGCGTTTGGGTTGGTCCGAGGTGCCCAAGCGACTCAGCGGATGGTGATTTCAGTCTCGCCGCCGAAGTAACGTTCGATGACGTCGGCGTTGGCATCGCTGGCGAAGAACGTCGAGCCCTTGGGCAGGCCGAAAGTCGGGTTGGCTGCCTCGATGTCGTTCAGCGTTTCGGCATGGCCGTCGAAGAAAGCGAAGTTGGCCCGGTAGGTGCCCGCGGCACTGCCGCGCTCGCCGCCGCCGTGGCGGGCCCACATGCGTCGGCCGTCGAACTCGCTCCCGAAGAAGCGGTTGCCCGGGGCATCACCGCGGGGTCGGGCCGAACTGGAGCGGTGGAACGCGCCACGGCCGGCCATCGCACCGCCGCCGCCGCCGTTGTAGTCGAGGTTGTAAGTCGGCTGCGGGCGATCCGAGCGGTAGAAACGGGCCCCTTCGCCGATGTACGTCTTCTCGGAGCCGGAGCCAACCTTGGCGGTCTTGGGTGAGTAGCCCGAGGGGAGGATCACGCCGTCGTAGCTGTATGGAATGACCTTGCCGAAATCGCTGGCACCGAACACGTCGATTGGGCTCTCGCCTTCGGGGTAGAGCAGGAAGTGGATGATCGTCGAGTAGGACATGTGCTGGACCGCACCGAAGTCTTCACCGCCGGCCCCGGTGAACGCCGTCGCGAGCACTTCGCCGTAGCTCGGGCATTGGAAGACCTCGATCTCGGTCATCATTTCGTTGTAGCGGTCGCGCCGTTTGTCGAAGGTGTCGAGCCGATCGTCCTTGAACTGGTGGCCCATAACGCGGGCCAACGGCGACATGTAGTCGAACGACTGAATCAGATCCCAGGTCAGATCCTGGCTCGCGTCGGGGTCCAGGAGCAGTCGTGCCCCGGTGACCGCGGCACTGCCGGCGATGAAATCATCGTTCTCCGAGGCGTAGATCTGCATCGCCTGCGCCGACTGGCGAAGGTTACTCAGGCACTTCACCGAGTTGGCCGACTCGCGGGCCGATTGAAGCGATGGCAGCAGGATCGAGATCAACAGCGCGATGATCCCGATGACGACCAGAAGCTCGACGAGGGTGAACCCGGAGCGGGTGGTTTTGGTGTTGGACATGAAATTTGGATTTGAAGAATGCGGTGGATGGAATAGGAGTTGGGTCTTATGTGTCATGGAGCGCGGTTGGACTCGAACTCGGTCCGGGTCGGCGGGGGCGACTGGCCGGCGACCGCGCGGAGGTTGAGGTTGCGGACGAGTCGGTCGCAGTCGCCGCAGAAGGTCGGCTCATCAATGCCGGCCTTTTGCTTGACGAAGACGTAGCTCGGCTCGTCGGCGATGCCGCCGTCGGCCGTCCAATAGCAAAGCTCCGCCTCGTAGCCGGTGTTGCGGCCGCTATGGGGCGAGGAGACGGGGAAGCGGTCCCCGAGTTGAAGCTCGTGATGGAACGTCTCGCCCGTCTCGGCACAGATCATCAGGCGGTGTCGTGACATGTCGCCGATTTCGGAGCCGCTGGCGATCATGCCCCAGGCGTTCCAAGCCATGACGACGAGTGAGACGCCCAACAGGCCGGCCAGCGCCATCATGCCGGGAGTCGATTTCAACCGCTCTCTGAACTGCTCGAACATCCGCAAGTATGTAGCCGATGACCGTTTGCATGACGTGAGCGGTTTGTTTCAGGTGTGTGACGACCGTATAAAGACTCCATTGCAAAATCCCCGCGACGCTCGGAGGAGCACCGCGGGGCGAGTTGGATTTGCCAGACCGTGTGAGTTTTACAACATTACTATTTCGCTACTTCCTTCTCCGTCTCAGCATTGTGAGTGCCATCGCTGCACCGGTTAAACCAATGGACGGCTCCGGAATCAAAGTGACGAATGACGAGCCTATACCATATACATATGTCAGCGTGACATTGCCAGAGGTTGATGCTGTATTCGTGAGATTGGTAAGCATCATTCCGGCCACAGTCTGCTCGGTTTCAAGGCGGATTTGGAACGAAGTATCCGTAGCGAACTGGGAGATGCCATCTGTCCATGTTTCGGAAGGTGTGTAGTCCCAAGCAAAATCTGTCACAAATGGGTCGATGGTTGGCTGCGTGCCAACGAACAAATCGACCTCGTCTAAGCCGTCTGGATTTCCTGATCCTGTTGCATTTCCAATTGACCACGACTGCCTTACCTCGCCGTAGATGCCATCGACATACCCAGTCGGGTTACCACCAAAGTTCCAAGTGAAATTAGCATTGGAACTTAGGTCAATGCTCAAAACAACTGCATCTGGTGCACCTCTTTTCCAACTGTACCTATCGAAAGTAATGGTTTGGTAGCCGAAGTTGGCAGTATCGTCATCGTAAACGCCACCGAGCCCATCCTGTATGGTGAATTCGATGTCTCGAGACTGGGTGATTTGGGTGCCTAGAACGGGAATCGAACCGGCAGTGCAAGTCAGGATAACAGCAAGCGCGGGTTTTGGCTGGAACACGACTATCCTCTCGGCGAGTAGATGAAGAAGCACGTTGCGATGACCTTCATCGCAACGTGCTACAGTCTAGCAATCGCCTGTGATAATCGGACTTTAAAAGCCGATTTATTTCGCGATGTAAACGCCCTCTACGCCATCGTAGTAGGTGTCGATGACATCTTGCCACATCTGGTTCCCAGCGACGTTGAGGCTTGTACCTTCAGGAACCCACATATTGGGATCTGCACCTTCGAGGTCGCCGAGCGTTTCGACGTGCCCGTCGAAGAAGCCAAAGTTGGCCTTCATGACGCGATCGCCGGGATCGCCGCCGTGGCGGTAGGCATAGACGCGGGCATCGACTCCGTCGTCACCACCGCCTGAACCCGGAGCGTTCTCCCGGTCCCAAGCGTTGGAAAAACGGAAAGGCGCACCCTGATCGGAGAATGCACCGCCGTAGCTGCTGTACGGGCTCGTGGAGAAGTCTGGTTCAATGGTAGAGCGGGAGTAGCGGGCACCATCGGCCAAGTACATCTTATCGCTGGCACCGCCGATACGGGCGATTTGTGGGCTGTAACCCTGCGGAACGTTCCAATCGGTGCGGGACTTGCTTCGACCTACGCCATTGCCGCCACTGTTGCCGCCGGTGTCGTTGTGCTTGAGATGGAAAACCATCGAAGTGTTGTAACTGACCAACGCGCCAACCTCGAAGTCAGCTGCACCGCCACCGAACGGCACGGCGAGGAACTCGTTTTCGGGGCAGTTGAAGATTGACACGTCGCGCAGTTGCTGGAATCGCTCCGAGCGATCAGCAACGGTCGCACCACGGTTGAACTCAATGCCCAGTACACTGGCAATTGGGGAGATATAGTCGAACATCCCCACGAGATTGGGGTAGTTGTCGTCGCCGTATTCTCCGTTGGCATCGGAGC
Organism: Planctomycetota bacterium; assembly: GCA_039182125.1. Taxonomy (NCBI): domain Bacteria; kingdom Pseudomonadati; phylum Planctomycetota; species Planctomycetota bacterium. Next base: position 21,364 of record JBCDCH010000023.1, on the reverse strand, counting down.
CGACGGAAATCGGCGTGGCTTGTGGGTCCACGTAGCTGAAGCGAGCGGAAGTGTTGGGCCCCCCCGGGAAGAACCCATTGTTCTCGGCGGCGTAAAGTTGCATTCCCTGCAAGATGCTGCGGATGTTGCTGGAGCACTTGACCGTGTTAGCCGATCTGCGGGCCGATTGAAGCGACGGCAGGAGAATGCTAATTAGCAGCGCGATAATGCCGATAACGACGAGTAGCTCGACGAGTGTGAATGCCGATTTACGTTTGGTGGTGTTCACAGTAACTCCCAGTGGTGACAGGGTGGATTGAGGTGAAATCTTCGTGGTGGTTGGCCCGTTATTGTCGCCAGTGACGATCAGCGGTTTTCAAATTGTTCGCGAGTCGGAGGAGCATTGGAGTCGACGTTGGGCCGTGGGTTGTGCCGCAGGACGAGTCGGTCGCAATCGGTGCAGAAAGTTGGGTCTGTAATGCCGATATCCTCGTTGAGCAACACGGGGGTGGGGTCTTCCTTGATCTCGCCACTGCTGGTCCAGTAGCAGAGTTCGGCTTTATACGCGGTGCGCTCGCCGGTGAAAGGACTCTCAAGCGGGACCCTGTCGCCGGCCTGAAGCGTGTGGCGAAACGTTTCGCCAGTCTGGCTGTCAATGAAGATGCGGCCATTCGCTGCGGCTGCGGCACTGTTGCCAGTGAACCCAGTGATCGACCAGGCGAGGTAGCCGATGGCACCGATCACCAGCACCGTCGCGGCGATTTTGCCCGCAGGGGATTGCAGGAGCTCTCGGACTTTTTCCATCTCGAATCTCCGGTGTCGGATTCAAACGGACTTACGGCAGACGTGATCGAGATGATCATGTTGGCTACCACCAAATGATGTCCCAGATGCGGGACGCAGCAGCGTAGGTTGCCCCAGCAATGGCAAGTGTGAATGTTCCATTAACGGATCAAGTCCGGTGAGCGTGTGAAGCCCCTGCGGGAGCTATCATCACACATCGGGGCCATGACGTACAGACAAAATGCCCTACGCGACACCCTGCGCGACCGGTCGGTCGTGGTCGTCGGGGGAGGTGTGGGTGGCCTTGCGGCGGCGGTCCGGTTGGCGTGCCGGGGGGCCAGGGTCACGCTTTTCGAGCAGCAACCACGGGTCGGGGGCAAGCTCAACCAACGCGTCGTGGTCCACCCCGACCGGCGGGACGACTCGCCTTTCCGCTTCGACACCGGCCCATCGTTGCTGACGCTGCCTCTCGTGCTCGCGGACTTGTTTTTCGCTGCCCGGGAGGACGTGCGGGATCACATTGACCTGATCCGGCTGGACCCGATCAGCAAGTTCGTGTGGCCCGACGGGCAGACGCTCACCACCCACGGCGATCCGGACGTGATGGTCGAACAGGTGCGACGGCTCGCCCCGGAGGATGTGGACGGTTGGTGCAAACTCATGAACAAGGGCCGGGGGATCTGGGAGATCGCCGGCGAGGATTTCCTCGGCCACGCCCCCGAGCAACTGCTCAAACGCCCCGGGCCGCCCTGGAAAGGGCTTTCCCTGTTATCGGTCCCGTTACGCATCGGCATGCACCGCCGGCTCGGCCCGGTTGTGGATAAGTTTGTGAAGCACCCACGGTTGCGCGCGATGCTCTACCAGTACGCGACCTATGGCGGCGGCTCGCCGTGGGGGGCACCGGCGGCCCTGCTGAGTGTTCCACACGTCGAACTCGGGCTCGGCGGGTTTTACGTCAAGGGCGGGATGTATCGAATCGCCGAAGCGTTGCTCGGGCTGGCAGAGCGGCTCGGGGTCGAGGTGCGAACGTCGGCTGCCGTCGAGAAAGTGATTGTGAGCGACGCGGCCTCCCGGGGAGTCGTGGTCGATGGCAAAGAGCACATCGCCGACGCGGTCATCGTCAATGCCGACGCCGTCACCGCTTACCGCAATCTGATCGCCCCTGCCGATCGACCCCATCGCACCGATCAGCAGTTGGCCAGCTTCAACCCCGGTGGCAGCGGCATGGCCTGCCTGCTTGGCACCGACCGCCGATTCGGCGTGCTCGAGCACCACACCAAGTTCATGCCCGACGACTACGAGGCGGAGCTGCGGGCGATGTTCGACGCGAAACGCATCCCCGGCGACCCGTGCATCTACGTCTGTGCTTCCACCCGTAGCGATCCCACGCAGGCCCCCACCGGCTGTGAGAATCTGTTTGTGCTCAGCAGTGCCCCGAGCCTCTGGGGCGGCGGCGAGCAGGTCGACTGGTCCAACAACGGCCAAGCCTATCGCGACCGACTCGTTGCCCGACTCGAACAGTTTGGCATGACCGGTTTGGCCGACAGCGTCGTGGTCGAAGACCGCTTCACCCCGCCCCGGCTTGAAAGCGAGTACGCCGCCAACGCCGGCAGCATTTACGGCATCGGTGTCACCAGCCGTCGCCAGTCTTTCCTCCGTCCCCCCAACCGCGACCCGAAGATCAAAGGCCTATTTCTCGCCGGCACCGCCACTCACCCCGGCGGCGGCATCCCCTTGGTCGCCATGAGCGGAAAGATCGCCGCGGAGTTGTGTGCGGAGGGGCTGGGTGATTCCGGTCGATGACCGGTTTCAATCAACGTCCCGCACATGTCTGCGGCGATCTTGGATGTTCAAACTGCGTTGTCGCCTGATTACTCGGCCGAGAACGGCAGCGATGAGTGGTGCAGGTTGATGAGCAACTCGCCGTCCTCGTCAAGGACGTAGCCGAAGCTGTACTCGACCTTGGTTTCGGAGCCGTCGGCCTTCTTGAAGTAGTAGTTGCCCATGGCGGTGGCGCCGTCGGTGCCGGTCCAGACGCCGTTGCTTTCCCAACGGACGTTGGTCCAGCCGGAGATCGCGAAGCCCTTGTCCTCGGTGCCCTTGGCACCGATGAAGTAGCTCAAGGCCTCATCGAAGGTTTCGCGAAACTGATCCTCGGCGGCGAGGGTCGGCTTAAACATGACGGCGGTCTCGCCGTAAGCGTAAAGCTCTTCGATGTGCTGGCGGGCGCGAGCTTCGTAGTCGCCGCCCCCGGTGTGGACTGCGGAGATCGCGACGATGCCTTGGCCCCACTCCTTCTGGGCTTCGAGCACGGCTTCCTTGGAGATGGTCTTCGCTTCGTGCGAATGGGCCTTGCCGTGATCGTGGGCGGAGACTTGGCTGACATAGCCGGCGCCGAGGAGCACGGTGGCGGCGGCAGCAACGACGAGAGATTTCTTGTGGTTCATCGGAATCGAGGGTCATGGCGGAGGCCGTGTCAATCAGGACACCCAAGCCGACCGCCGTTAGCGAGAGATTGACGAGCACCCAGTGTGCTCATGCGACAGAAACGTGTGTACGACTGTGTCGAAAATACGGTGCAAATCGAGTACCGAATCAGTGCCACCTGAAGCGATTTCGCAATTTCGTGAATGCGTTTTCGTGTGAAACGGATTCACGTGGCGTTTCCGGGATTCACCGTCCAATCTGACTGAGAATCGTGCGATCCTTAATCTTGTCGTCGGCCGCGAGCATCAGGGCTTTACTCAGGATGATCGACAGCGTCCGGTCGCCCTCGAAGGGGAGGAAGTCGGTGCCGGTGTCGGCCTTGCCGCCGGGGACGATGCAGAGGTACTGGTCGTTGGGCTCCATGAGGATGTTACCGCTGCCGAGGTGGATCTTGTAGGTCCGCTTGGTGCCGGTGACGCGCAGCCATTTGTCGGTGACCTCGGCGACGTCGCGGATCTTGAGCCGGGGCACGAGCTTCTCGAGCACCGCTTTGCGGGTCTGGGCCGTGGCACCGAGATCGCCAAAGGAGTAACTGTGCCAGTACCCGGCGTACCCCTCGGCAGTGCCGTGGTCGAGCCATTCCGGATCATTGCCGACCGACGACACCCCGACGAACAGATCGACGTCGCGCATCACCTCGCTGAACACGACCGGCGGCACCGCATCCAGCGCCATCGGTTCGCGTTCGGTGATCTCGTAGAACCGCACCTGGTCGGTCGTGAGGATCGCCGCACCGCCGCCGTACGCCGTGGTCGGTGCGTTCTCGATGTTGGCGACGTCGGTCCACCACTCGGCGCGTAGCCCGAAACTAGGGATAATCCGATGCGGATGGACCGCGCCGCAGTTGTCCCAGAAACCGAGGTAGTCGGCCTTCCACCCACGCTGTTCGGCGAGGGCGCGGAACTGCGTCTGGCGGATCAGGTGCGAGGCGAATCGGTTGGAGTAGGTCGCGGTTTCACGTTCCGCGTCGGTCAGCTCGTACACCTCGCGGTGTGCCTGCTTGAACGGCTGGGTGATTTGCTGCTGTTCGATCTGTTCACGCCACGCGACCACGTCCCGCATCGGTCGGCCGATCGGATGCGAGAGCGTGACTTCGCTGCGTGCCTTGGGCTTGACGGTCTTGCCGGCGACATCGTGCGCGATGTTCTTCGCGTCGAACATGACAGCCAAGCCGTCAACGTCCCAGATCAACGACCGCGCGAGCCGACACGCCAATCCGTGATTCAGGTAGCGATCGCGGAACTCCGCGAGCGTCCAGCTTCGTTGTTCCAGCGGGGCGGCTTCGAGCCGACGCTTCACCGCGCCGAGCAGTCGCGCGACTTCCTTCGCTTCGGCTTTGAGCGTCTTGAGCTCGCCGGCGTGTTTCTTGCGCAGCGCGGCGGGTGCGGTCTTGGTGAGTTTGCCCTTGTCGTTGCGGAAGCGCAGTGCGACATCGGTGCAGCGCGGCTCGCTCGCGTGCAGGGTCACGTTGCACGAGCCGAGCTCGATGCTGCGGACCGCATCGACGAAGCCATGGTCGGCGAGTGACGCTTCCTCGAGCGTGTCGCGGCTGACGCCGACGTCGGCGGCGATCTTGTCGAGCCGCGGCTCGATGTAGGCGGTGGTCTGGCGGTGCTTGACGTTGTCGGCGATCGCACGCAATCGACCGGCGGCGACCTCGGCGGGCCATTGCATCAACGCATGGATCGCGCCGTTGCCGGCTTGCACGCAACGCCGACCGATGCCCGGCACTTTCGCGTGCGCCGCTTCGGCCAATAACTGAAGTGCCGGCGGCAACGCGTCACCTTCGGCAATGGCTGCCGCGAACCATGCGAGGCCGCGGAGGGCTTCGCCGTTTTTCACCTGGATGACGATCGGCTTGCCTCCCTCGCGACTGAGTGCCAATGCCGGCAGCCACGTCGTTGCTCGTTTCGTGAACTCGTCAACGCCAACCGCGTCGAGCAAAGGCTTGGCATGTTTGGTCCAAGCTTTGGTGGGTTTGTCGCCGTTTCCGCTTGCGGCATGCACGAGCAACGCGTGCCAGACACGCTGCCGATCGTTGGGCATCTTCGAAATCTCCGACAACGCCAGCTCCGCCCACGCGTCTCGTGGATCGATCGGCCAATCGGGCACTTCGCCGAGGTAGAGATCGAGCCGCTCGACGATCTTCCACTCCTTCTTGGAGCGGTGATGCTGCAAGTCGTCGCGCAGGCTCCGGACGGCACCGATCATCGACGCGGGCGCGCGGTTGCCGTTTTCGATGCAGTGTCGGTCGATGATCTTCACGATCGGATCAATCTCGATCTCGTATCGGCCCCAGTTCTGTTTCGTCGACCAGTCCATCAAACGGGTGAGGCGATCCCCGCTCCACGGCACGTCGATCTTCAACAGTTGCACGTCGGCGTTGGCGACGAACTGCTCGAGCGGGTTGTACGTGGTGGTTCGGATTCGATCGTTGCCGTGCATGATCTCCATGCCGTTGGGGAACATGTTCGAGCGTTTGATGTAGTAGCCGCGCGACTCGGCCTCGGCGATGGCCTCGGGGCGGGGGAAGCTGATCGTCTCCGGCTCGGTCAGCACGCGGAGGATCGCGTCCATCATGTCCTGCGGCTTGTCAGTCGCGAGCTTGGTGACCCATGACAACTGCGCGAGCCGCTGGGTCGATAACGATTGTTCAAAAAGCGATTGGGCGAGGTCGCGCGCGTTCGTCGGTTGCAGCGGCGGCAAAGTCTGTCGTGCCATGGTTCACCCGCCCATCAACGGCGTGAGGCGTACGAAGCTCACCGTCGTGTCGTGACGCAGCGTGAGCTGCTCGTCGAGGCTCTCCGCTTGTCGATCATCGATGAGGATGAAGAAGCCGTTGCGGTCGAAGGCTTCACACGCGGCGTCGAACTGTTTCTTCCAGTCGATCTCGCGCGACGGTTTTGCGCCGTTGAGCGTTTTCTCGTGCGGGGTCGGGGTGACCAGACCGTTGAACTTGCCGTGGGCGTCGGTGCGCTTGTTGCGGTTGTGGTCGTCGACCTCTTGGTACACGCGGCTGCGGATCAACTCGCGGACGGTGAGCGTTTCGTCGAGCAGGTCGAGCGTGAGCTCGTGGGTCGTGTCCCCGGTGGCGGTCTCGTCACGGACGGTGAGCGTTGGCATCGGCGAAGTTTGAAGTGGGTCGTGTGAAATGTGAAGTGAAATCAATCCACCAAGTCGCGCATCGTCGCGATGTCCCAGATCAGGTACACGCTCAGCACCGACCACACGATCGCGACGGCGATGAGCTGTTCCCACTGATGAATCACCGCGAGCATCGGTAGCAGGAACGTCGAGAGCTGCCAGAGCACCGCGACGATCAGGCGGACGATGTCGCGGACGGCCATCGTGTCGTCGCCGGGCTTGGCGAACTCGCGCGGCCACAGGCCCCACGGGCGGATCTGGCGGTGGAAGCTGCGCAGCGTGCTTTTGGCGACCGGCTCGGTGATCAGCGTACCGAGGATGCTGAAGGCGACGGAGATGCCGGCGATGAACGCGATGGTCTGCCAGTCGTTGAGCGTGAGACTGAACGCCTCCTGGTAGAAGGTGACGAGCGTCGCGCCGAAGCCGCCGATGATGCCGAGCACGAAGCCGACGCCGTTGAAACGCGCCCAGAACCACCGCAGCGCGAACGGCACGAGGAAGGCCGGGAACAGCGCGACGACGATGTTGGTCCACACCGCGAGGATGTCGGACTGCCGTGCGATGGCGAAGTAGATGACAAGGCCGAGCACGACGATCCCCGCACTCGCGGCGTAGCCGACGTAGACCTCTTCCTTGGCGTTCTTGCGGCCGAAGGAACCACCGTGCCCGCCGTAGCCGATGCGGTCGTTGCGCAGGCCCGAGCCGCGCAGCGGGTTCCACACGTCCTTCACCACGTAACTCGCCCCTGCGTTGATCGTCGAGTCGAACGTGCTCATCGACGCCGCGAACAACGCCGCGATGATCAAGCCGCGGATGCCGGTGGGGAACACCTCGTCGCCCGTGAGCAATGCCGCGAGAATGTTCTCCGGGTCGTCCTCGCCGATGCCGGCGTTGAGCGCCAGCACCGCGAGCCCGAGCACCATCGGCCAACGGAACGAAAACAAAATCACCCACAGCGCCGACATCTTCACCGTGTCTTTGTCACTGCCCGCCGCGTAGTAGCGCTGGGCCATATACGCCGACCCACCGGAGCCGCCGAGGCCTTCGAGCAGACCCTTGCCGATGAAGAAGATCAGGAACAGCCAGAACATGCTGCCGAACGTTTCGTCGTCGAGCGACAGCTGTGGCCAGGCGGTGTTGGTCGCGGCCCCGGGCCAGCTTTCGAGCAGCTCGGGCGTGACGACGCCGAAGGCTTTGACACTGATGAAGATCGCCGCCCCGCCGATGAGGAACGCCTGGAACACGTCGGTCCAGATCACGCCGTACAAACCCGCCGCGAGCGTGTAGGCGAGTGCGACAAGCGCCATGAGCACGGCGGCCCACTCCGGCGTGAGCGGCGTGAACTGCGCGATGAACTTCGCCGCGGCCGAGAGGAAGAACGTCACCATCGCGACGGTGATGACCAGGTACGTCAGCGCCGCCGTGATGCGCGCCGCCTTGCCCGCCGCCCCGTCGCCGAAGCGCAGCTCCATCCACTCCGCGGTCGTGGTCACCTTCGAGCGGCGGTGCCACTTGCCCATGAACGCGAGCCACACCGCGATCGGCAGCACGACCCCGCCGCGCGTCTCGATCCAGAACCCCTGCAGCCCGTACGTGTAGATCAGCGTGATGATGACGACGGTGCCGGCGACGTCGAGGTTGCTCGACATGCCGGACGCGCCGAGTGCCCACCACGGGGTTTTGCGGTTCGCGAGGAAGTACGAATCACCGCCGGCCGCGGCTCGCTTGGCGAGGGTAGCGCCGATCAGCAGAAGGCCCAGCAGATAGCCGACAAGGATCGTGTAATCGAGCGGCTGCATGGGACCGACCGTACTGCAGAACTGCGTTGCGGAGCAACGCAGCTAAGCGTTCTCGATTGAGTCGTGTGTCTTTGAGCTGTACTGCTCCGCACCGCGGCTACGCGTCCTTGATTGCGTCACGTGTCTTGTAGCTGCGTTGCTCCCCAACGCGGTTGGCCGTGTCGAGTAGCGACGTGACCGCTTCGCCCGGATCATCCGCTGCGCACACCGCCGCCGTCACCGCGATCGTATCCACGCCCGTCTCGAACACGTCTGCCGCGTTCTCGAGCGTGATCCCCCCGATCGCCACCGTCGGGATCGGCAGCTTCGCGGCCTCGCATGCAAAATCCAATCCCGGCAGAAAGTCGCGCGGCTTTGTCGCGCTCGGATACACCGGACCGACGCCGACATAGTCCGCACCGCTGTCGATCGCGTGTTGAATCTGCTCGACGTTGTGCGTGCTCAGGCCGACCAGCCGGTCGGGGCCGACGATGGCGCGGACGTTGGTCACCGGCAGATCGCTCTGCCCGACATGCACGCCGGCGCCGGGAACGAAGCGGGCCACATCGGCGCGATCGTTCACGACGAAGTGTACCTTGGCCGCCGCGCATCGCTCGGTCAGCCATGCCGCCCGCTCGGCTAGCTCCCGCGTCGGCAGCTCCGGCTCACGCAACTGCAAACACCCAGTCCCCACGTCGATCGCCGCTTGTGCCACGTCCCGCCACGGCCGCCTGCAGATCGCCTCGGTGATGAGCACGTACACCCGCACATCACCAAAGGTCGGCCGGGTGAGCAGGGCGGTGACGCGTTGCTCGATGGCGTAGAACCGGTGCCTCAGCTGCTCGGCGAGTCGGGCGTTGCCGCCGGTGGTTTTCAGACCCTCTTCGATGACGCGGAGCGCTTCGGTGACACGCTTGCTGTTGGCCGTGACCATCTCGGCCGTCGTCCCGGCGTCGCGCTGCGGCGTGCCCATGCCCACGTCCGCCGACGCATCCCGTGCCGCGATCATCTCCGTGGTGTGCAGCGTCGAAAGCTCCCGCCGAATCGCCCGCACGTCAGACGCCACCCCCGCATCATCCCGCACGAACCGCGCCCAATCCTCCACGACCCGCAACCCCTCCCGCGCCCGGTTAAGATTGGCATCAAGCATGCGAAGCGTGGCATTCACGGCGGGAGTCTATCCGCCGTCAGTCGATGGCATCAGGCTGCGTTGCTGTCCATCTATGTGACTGATTTTCTCCGGGATGGTCGGAGAACGCGTTCGACGGCATCGAGCAGCCCGGTCCGGATCGGCTTGAGTGCCATGTCCAACTCGCCGCCTTCCTCCTTGTAGCAAAGCCAACTCTTGCCCCACGCCGGCAACGGATTGAACGGCTTGTAATCCTGAATGTCGCGGTCATCCATCTTGATCAGTAGCAGCGGGATGATGATGGTCTTCTTGAGTTTTTCGCGTTTGAATGCCGCCGGTTGCTCAACGGTCTTGATATACGTTGATGATTTGAAGTTGTAACTCAACAGGCAAACGAACACGTCCATCGCTTCGAGCTCGGTCCGAATCTCGTCGTCCCAGCGATCTCCCGCATGCAGTTCATTGTCGTGCCAGGCATGGACGGTTCTGGTGGGGAGTTGGTCAAACTCCAGAAGCGGACGAAGCCGCTGAAACCAATCGCGGTCACGGTGCGAGTAGCTCACGAAGATGCGGGCATGTTTCCTTCCGCGTTTCATTCGTCACCCCCGAACTCGAACTCGTCGTCGCGGGATTGGGGTTCGAGAACGCCGATCTTCTCAAGCGTTGGGCGTGGCACCCATGCCCCGTCGTAGTCGTGTTGCTCGACGACTTTGAGACCTTCGTACACCTCGAAAAGTCCCTGCAACGTGCCGCGCACCATCGAGAGAAGTTGCTTGGCGTCGTCCGTTTCGCCGACGACCGTGACGTAGACGTAGCGCTCTTCCGGGGTGGTCCAGATTTTCCCCTTGGCCCCGGCGTACCGAAGCATCGCGCCGCGGCGCCAGTGAAGATGACCAGGGATCAGCGTGAATGTCTTCGCGATGAACCACGGGATCAGCGGGGCGGGGACGACCTGGAACTCGTACCGCAGCTTGGACTGGTTTTCGCCCGTTGGGTCCTGCGCCTCGTCCGGCGGATGGACCGGCAGGAGTGACGGGACAAGGTGCGTGTGCGTTTCGGAGTCGAGCGGGTAGCTCAGGTGGAACGTGTCCATGAGCCGAAGCAGAAACTCTCGCTTTTCAAGCGGGTAGTCCGCCGCTCGGAGCATCTTCCAAGACTCCGCTTTGGCGTAGATGTCCTCCAGCGAAGCAAGACTGACTTGGCCGTCTGGCGCGAGGGGCTTGTTGTACTCGGCGGGGAGTTTCTCGTCCTTGTCGTTGGCACGGAGTACCGCATAGATGCCGTTGGCGAGCCAGTCGGGTCGGAGCACGCTGGTGTCACGCAGCCGGGGGTCGTTTTGGTAGTTGAGCGCGACGCCGAGGTCGTGCAGGTCCTGGGAAAGCCATTGCTGTTGCTGCTCATCCTTCTCGCCGCGTTCGCTGCAAATCTCTCGATAGCGGGCATAGTCGACGAAGCTGTCGGGCATGTCCTCGAGATAGCGTTTGATCTCCGCCCATTTGGTAGGGAACTTTCGCCGGACGCTATCCATCGTCGGGCCGTCGATGGCTTGTGTGATCGCCTTGCGGAGCTGTTCGATCCCGGCTTTCTCCTCATCGTCTGCCGAGCATTCGGTGCTCATCCAGCCGAGAATCGGCCCGTACTCCTTCTCAATGCTCTTGCGGTCGAAGAACCGCTCGCGCCCATCGCTCTTGTTGAGCACAACGATCACCGGCGCATCGTCCGCATAGCTCCGGATGAGTTGCAGCCAATATGTTGCATCCCGTTCCAGCATGTCGTCTCGCTCTCCAAGCACGAGCAGGTACAAGCTCCTCGCGGTCATAAAGAACTCGTGCATCGAGTGAAGGATGACCTGCCCGCCGAAGTCCCAGACCCGTGATGTGACTTCGCCCGTCTCGCCCTTGAACGCGAGATCCGAGATGGTGATACCATGCGTCTCCGGCTCGTCTGGGTTGTAAGGTTCTCGGTTGAGCCGCTTGATCAACGTCGTCTTACCCGCACCGCCACGCCCTACAACGATGAGCTTGCACTCCTGCAACGGCTCACCGTGATGTACGACATCGAAGTAGTATTGCAGAATGTGACGGGGAGATTTCGCAATCACATTGCTGATTGCAACGTCGTAGTAATCCGGACCAAGAACCTCGTTTGGAACGCCGAGACCCGGATTCTCCTGCAAAAAGAGCCATTCTAGCTCACCTAGCTCAAGCAGCGTCTTTGGCAGTGACAGGAGGCGATTGTCCGAGGCACTTAAGTTTCTGAGGCCATGGAGTCTAGAGATGTCGGCCGGCAGACTGGTGAGCAGATTGCTATTGAGGAACAGCGATCGCAAAGCGGAGAGTTTGGCAACTTCTGGTGGTAGCTTGGTGAGCTGATTGAAATCGAGGGCGAGCGTTCGCAAAGCGGAGAGTTTGGCAACTTCTGGCGGTAGCTTGGCGAGCTGGTTGCCGCCGAGGAACAGCGTGTGTAGTGCGGTGAGTTTCGTGATCTCTGGCGGCAGCGTGTTGAGATGATTTACGGCGAGGTCCAAGTGCTGGAGCGTGGTGAGCTTTGCGATCTCTGGCGGCAGCGTGTCGAGTTGGTTGTGGCGGAGGTCCAGGCTTTCTAGTGTGGTGAGTTTCGTGATTTCTGGCGGCAGTGTGGCGAGACGGTTGCGGCTGAGGACCAGCTCCTGCAGCTCGGTGAGTGACTCGATCTCTTCCGGAAGGGCGGTGAGTTGGTTGTTACCCAGATCAAGTCGCCTTAGCCATGGGAGCTCTTCAATTCCCGGCGGCACCGTAGCGAGCCCCAGACCCGCTAGGTCTAACTTGGCTAATCGTTCACGTTTCGCAGCCGTGATTCGTCGCCGAGCCTTGTCTGTACCTAGATGCCGTCCGCTCTCACTCATCGACATGACTGTATGATGGGCTGCAGACGTGCGATATGGTTTCCGGTTTCAATCAAGCACCTGCGGCTTATCGGACGATGCACCGATCATGGTTCGTTCCACGAAGAAAGCCCCGATCGTCCCGGCCGACCGCAAGCAAGCCTTCAACAAGGGCTTGCGGAAGCTCAAGGAAAGTTCACCGGATGTGGTGGGCCGAATCGTTCCCGAACTGTATGATCCGTCCGGTAACGTGAAGCCCGACCAGATCATCCCCGGCGACAGCCTCGAACTGCTCAACGCGGCCAAGCCGGGGTGGGCCGACCTGTGCTTCGCCGACCCGCCGTTCAACATCGGCTACCTCTACAACGGCTACGAGGACGAGAAACCCGCCGAGCAGTACGTGCACTGGTCGACCGACTGGATGAAGGCCGTGCATCGTGCGCTCAAGGACAACGGCAGCTTCTACCTCGCCATCGGCGACGAGTACGCAGCGGAGCTGTGCGTCGCGGCCAAGAGCGTCGGCTTCAACCTCCGCAACTGGATCGTCTGGCACTACACGTTCGGCCAACAGCCCAAGCAGAAGTTCGCCCGCAGCCACACGCACATCCTTTACTTCGTCAAGGACGAGAAGAACTTCACCTTCAACGCCGACGCCATCCGCGTGCCGTCGGCCCGGCAGCTGATCTACAACGACAAGCGGGCGTCCAAGAAGGGCAAGATCCCAGACGACACCTGGTACCTGCGTCCGCAAGAAGCGCAGGGTGACTTGTTCAACCAGGACGACGACGTCTGGTTCGAGTCGCGGTTGTGCGGGACGTTCAAGGAGCGTGAGGGCTGGCACGGCTGCCAGATGCCGCTGGCCGTGCTCGAGCGGATCGTGAAGGTCAGCTCCAACCCCGGTGATGTCGTGCTCGACCCGTTCAACGGCTCGGGCACCACCGTCGTCGCGTCGGCCCTGCTCGGTCGCAAGTACGTCGGCCTTGAGCAGAACGAGGAATACGTCGGCTTCGCCCGCCGCCGCCTCGCCGCCGCCCTCGAAGAGCACGGCGAAGGCAACGACAGCATCGACATCAGCAAAGCCGCCCCGACCGGCCGCGCGAGCAAAGTCGAAACCGAAACCGACGCCCTGGGCCGCAAGCGCGTCCCCCGCCGCAAGGCGAAGGTTGCCGGCTGAGCCGCGAATCAGCGCTCCGGCCGGTCGGCAGTGCGAACGCGTGGATCGGCGTGATAGCGCATGAACGTCTCTCGTTCCTGCGGCGACAGGTCTCTGGATAACGCGAGCCAAGATCGGCGTTGGACGGCGATGTTGCGAAGCAGTGCCGCCTGTTCGGCCGTGAGTGTTTTCGGGTCGAGTCGACCAACAAGTATCTCTCCGGCAACGCCGAGGTCGATCAAGCGTCTTACGGCCGCACGGCGGGTAATGAAGTCGTGGGAGTCCAACTTTTCGATCAGCCGGCCGACTGCCACCTGATCGATCGAGTCGAGCACCAACGCGTTGAGCAGCGCACTCTGTTCGTGTGGCAGCACGCTTACCAGTTCGACCAAGTTCGGCCACAGGCCGGCGTCGAAGAGAAGCCGTTGCAACATCCCACGCGTCTCGTCGGGGAGCAGCATTGGCGTGGGCGGATGGAGTGTGCCAAATGACGAGACAACCGGATCATGCACCAGCCGATCGATCGTGTGGCCGCGTAGCACGTCACCCACGGCGTCGCCGTCGAGATAGCCGCTGAAGAACAGGACCGGAGGCATGTTCGCCGGGTAATCGTCGGCCAAGTCGTTGTATGCCGTGGTCCATGGCCCGACGCGCCCGAATCAGATCCGCCGATCCATCGGTGGCGGCCATTGCTCGTGCATCGCCCCAAGTACTCGTGTCGTGGCTTCATCGTCGTCCTCGACGATGAAGTCGATGACATCGTTAGGTGTTTTCGTGCCAGCGATGAATGGCTCGGGTTGATCGCGGAAGATGACAAATGCCTCGCCGGCCGACGGATCGCGGGGTGCGGTGAGCGTGATCCGCGCGTTTTGCCCCGTGTGGCTGTCGCGATAGAAGCGTGTGAGTTCCCACGTTGGGAAGTCGCCACCGAGCCGCCAGCCCGAGGTTTTGCGTAGCGCCCAGACTTCGCGCGCGTGATTGGGCACCTGCTTGATGTCGAAGAGCAGCGGCTGGCCCGCGTCGAGGGCATCACCGTGGGCGGCCAGCACGCGCGGCGGTGGGGTGATCCGCAGTACCGGCACGCACGCCTCATCACGTCTCGCGTCCACTAACTCGTGCCAGGTGATCGGCGCACTCCAGATTCGGAGGTTTTCGCCGCCCATTGCTAACAGTGGCACGCGGTAGAGTGCCGGAAGGGCATTGACGCGTTGAGCAAAACTCTCGTCGAAGTCGGCAAGGACCGACTCGGCGGCCTTTACAGCTAACTCCTGCTCCGGGTGATATCGCGGTACGACGACCGTTGTCTCATCGATCTCGCCAAACCTGTCATCGATGATCGGAAGAAGGACCGGCAACACGCTCGACCCGGCGGGGACCTCCACGGCACCCAGCGGCATGATCCGATCCACCCCGTTGAGCGCGTTGCCGGTCGGCTCGATCAACACGAATCGGTCGACGTCGCTTGGCGGAACATGCAGGACGAAAATGGTTGGGCAGCCATTTTCGTTGACGGCCAACCGTGGCGTGATGTTCACGGTATCGCCCACGCCCGCCGACAAAAGCATGGCCCAAACCCAAGAGGCGATTGACATGCCAAGAGCTTAACGCGTTGAAAGCTCAACGCCGAAGGCCACGTCACACGCGGCCTTCGGCGTCTTGTCGCATGAAGTTGGGACTACTCCCCTTGCCCCATCGAGTACGCCGGCTTGCCGTCGAGCTCGTAGAGGTTCTCGGTCTTTACCGCGTCGAGGCCGGCGACGTTCAGCGCGGCGAGTAGGGCGATCACGCGGCCGTTGTCGAAGGACTCGCCGCCGGCTTTGAAGCGGCAACGCCAGTGATCGGTGCAGAAGGTTTCGCTGCGGCCGGCGGGCCAGACCTTCACGCCACGGTTGGTGATCATCGTCAGCTCGATCGGAAGCTTCGCCGACGCGGCGCGGAGCTTTTCAGCGAGCGTGTCGGGATTACGGTCGTCGGCGTTCCAGTGGAGGAACACGTCAACGCCAACGAGCGTCTTCGCCGCAGGCTCGGTGGGGCGGACCGCATCGTCGGCGGCTTGGCCCGGATCGGAGTCGATGGCCGGTGCGGCATCGCTCGTGGCCGGTAGCTGCTTCGGGGCTTGGCCGAGGCGGGCGATGACCGCGTCGGCGAAGGCGACGGTGCCGATGGCCGGCTCGTTATGGTGCTCGCCCCGCATGTCGGAGGTGTGGATGCCGCCCTCGACGGCGGCGAGCCAGGCGTTGTGGACGCGGGCGGCGGCATCGTGCTGGCCGAGGTGACGAAGCATCATCACGCCCGCCAGGAGCAGGCCGCTCGGGTTGGCGATGTCCTGGCCGGCGATGTCGGGAGCCGAGCCATGAATCGCTTCGAACATCGCGCAGGTCTTGCCGATGTTGGCCGAGGGTGCGAGGCCGACGCTGCCGGCGACCTGTGCCGCGATGTCGCTGAGGATGTCGCCGTAGAGGTTCATCGTGACGACGACGTCAAACTGTTCGGGCGTGTCAGCCATGCGGGCCGCGCCGATATCGATGATGAAGTGATCGCTCTGGATGTCCGGGTACTCGGCGGCGACTTCGTCGAACACCTTGCGGAACATGCCGTCGGTCAACTTCATGATGTTGTCCTTGGTCATGCAGGTGACCTTCTTTCGACCATTGCGGACCGCGTAGTCGAAGGCGTACCGAATGACCCGCTCGCAACCAGGGCGGCTGACGAGCTTCAGGCACTGCACGACCTCGTCGGTCTGCTGGTGCTCGATGCCGGCGTAGGTGTCCTCTTCGTTCTCGCGCACGATCACCACGTCCATGCCCGCGTGCTTGGTACGGACGAACGGGGCGTATGCGACACACGGTCGGACGTTGGCGTAGAGGCCGAGCGTCTTTCGGGTCGTGACGTTGAGGGACTTGTACCCGCCGCCTTGGGGCGTGGTGATCGGCGCCTTGAGGAAGACGCCGGTCCGCTCGAGGGAGGCCCAGACTTCCTCGCCGATGCCGGAGGTGATGCCGGACTTGTAAACGGCCTCGCCGATGGCCACTTCCTCGATCTCGAGCTCGGCCCCGGCGGCTTCGAGGATGCGGAGGGTGGCGTCCATGATCTCGGGCCCGATCCCATCGCCTCGGGCGACTGTGATCGCGGTGCGGATCGGATCGGTATTGGATGGGATGGAATCTTCGAGTTGCACGGCGGAGGAGTTGTTTTGCATGGAGGGGAGGGTATGCTGTTTCAGGAAGTTGAAAGCACGAACTTTGTTTCATGTTTTAAGCCGTGGCCATGTCGACGTCAACCAAGAAGCCGAAAAATGTTGAGAAGGCCGCTGAGAAGGCGTCCTGGACGTTCCTGACCAATCACGCGCATGTGCTGCTATGCCTCGCGCAAACGCCCGATGCTCGCATCCGGGACTTGGCGGTGGATGTCGGCATTACCGAGCGGGCGGTGCAGAACATTCTCGCCGACCTGCAGGCCGAGGGAATTATCACCGCCGTCCGAGAAGGTCGACGTAACCGCTACACGATTCACGGCAGAAAGCCACTACGTCACCCGGTCGAGGCCCATCGCAAGGTTCGCGACCTGATCAACCTCGTCTAAGCATCGCCGTCCGGTAATCGTGGCCCGTTTACACCGGAGAGCACGGTTGGCAGAGTTCGCCGGTGACGCAGACCGACCTAATTAGGGGTTTCGCAAGGTTTCGGTGTCGCGAGACCTTGGCGGATTCCGATGCGCGTTTACGCTGTTGTTGAAAAGGGGGCCGGCGTGCTGGCGTTCGCCATCGTCGGAACACTCGTTGCAACGGGGCGAAACGCCCCATCGGATGTCCGGAGTATTCAATCATGCGTAAAGACCCACGTCGTTCCCTGACGTCGGCCGCCTGCACGGTGGCCATTTCCGCACTCGAGTCCCTTGAATCGCGCCGCCTGCTTGCCGGCCTTGACTGGCAGGAGGCGGTTTTGCCGACCACCTCGCCCACGGGCACGCTCATCGACTCGGCCACCGCAGTGGATGTCGCGCCCGACGGTAAGATCGTTGCCGCGGTCAACGCCGACAACGGCGGCGGCACCGCCAGCGTCCCGTACCTCGTCCGCTACAACACCGACGGCACGCTCGACACGACTTTCGACGGCGACGGCATCTCGGCGCTCAACCTGTTCACGGTCGATGGCGACGTGGCCGAGGTCGACGTGCTCAACGACGGCTCGATCGTCGTCATCGGGACCGACCGGTCCACGGCCAGCAACGAAATGCTCATCGGCCGCGTCAACGAAGATGGTTCGCTCAGCGCGAGCTTCGGCGCGACGGGGTCGGTGACGACGCCGTTCGGGGCGTTCATTGGCGCATCCGCGGAAGGCCGCACCGTCGTCGCCACGCCCGACGGCGGTTTCGTCGCGGCCGGCTCGATCAACCTCGGCGGCGACGACCAGTGGGCGGCCATCAAGTACACCAGCACCGGCACGCTCGACACCGCGTGGGGCAACGGCGGGGCGATCTTCGCCGGCACGCCCGGCGTTCCCGACGCGATTGTCGATCTCATCGGTAATGACGACGGCAGTCTCACCGCGCTGATCAGCGCCGGCGGTGCTCCGACGATTCAGCTGCTCACGGCCGCTGGCGGCAATGCGGGTGCGTCGACGTTTACGGTCAACTTTGCGTCCACCGCCGGTTTCGAAACCGATGCCGCCGGCAACTTCCTCATCGGTGGAACCACGCTCTCGGGCCTTGCGCTCGGGGCTGACACGTTTGCCGCGATCCGCGTGACGCCGTCACTCGTGATCGACACGACTTACGGCATCGGCGGCATCGCGACGCAACCGTTCTACAGCGGAGCGACCGGTGCGAACGCCTTCGCCTTCGGCACGACACTCACGCCCGACGGCGGCCTCGCGATCGTCGGGGCGGGTACGTCGAACTTCATCGTCGACACGCTCAACGCCACGGCGGTCGCGTTCGACTCCGCGGGCACGCCGGACCTCACCTTCGGTGACGCCGCCACGCCCGGCGTGTATCGCTTCCCCGGTACCGCCACCGACTTCGACGTGCTCGCGGCGACCGTGGCGACGGAAGAGGGCTTCGTCGCGGTCGGCAACGACCAGACCGGCCCGGCCATCGACTCGCTCGTGGTGTCGTTCACCGACACGACGATCGAGCAGCCGGTCGATCCGATCAGCTACGACGAGAACGGTCGGCTTGTGATCTCCGGCACCGCCGGCGACGACATCATCGAAGTCAGCGGCTCGGGCGCGACGCTCGACGTCACCGTCAACGGCGTCACGTTCAGCAGCGTGCTCTCGAGCAAGCGTCGGTTCTTCATCGAGGCTGGTGACGGGAACGACAACGTCAGTCTCATCAACCTCACGCCTGGTGATTTCAAGCCACGCGTCGACGGCGGGCTAGGCAATGACACGCTCATCGGCTCCGACGGCAACGACACGCTTCGCGGCAACGAAGGTGACGACGACCTGCTCGGCTTCGGCGGCAACGACAAGCTCCGCGGCCAGGACGGCAACGACTTCATCCTTGGCGGCGACGGCGACGATTCGCTCTTCGGGAACAAGGGTGAGGACACACTCATCGGCGAAGCGGGCGACGACTCGCTCAAGGGCGGCCGAGATGATGACGACCTCCAAGGCAACGACGGCGACGACACGCTCATCGGCGGTGGAGGCAACGACATCGTCGACGGTGGCGTCGGCTTCTTCGACCGGCTCTATGGCGACAACGGCCAGGACCTGCTCCTCGACAGCGATGGTGTTCTCTCGGCATACTCCGGTAAGGGCGATGACGTCGTCGATCTGACCTTCGCGGCCGGCTGGACCAAGTCACCCACCAGTGACCAACGCCGCAGTGATGGCCGCATCATCGCTGGGTACGGCGATGACATGGTCCGCGTCCACACCGAGGGATCGCCGATCTTCTACAACATCAAACTCGACGAACTCGACAAGCGCAACAAGCGTGACGGCGACGATGTGATCGTTCTCACCGGCAACTACAACCCGGGCTCGGTCATCGACTTCGACAGCCCGTTCGGCACCGGCGGCAGCAACTACCGGCCGGGCACCGATCAGGCGTTCTTCGAGAACGGCGGGATTAACAGCGGCGGCGACACGCCGTCTCTCTTCGCCACGGCCGAAGACGCCGACGCGTTCGTCAACGCTCGGATCGACGAACTGATCTGACCGGAGTGAGCCGGTTCGACGACGATCGGCCGGGAGGGTTGCCCCTTCCGGCCGATTGGCGTTGGCAGGTTGGCGGGCGAAACCTCACACTTGGACGCGGGCGATCTCGCGGCGGCTGAACAGGTACCAGCCGATGAGCAGCGTGATGCCGGTCCAGCCGAGGCTGACCCACAGCACGGTTTCGCCAAGCTCGGAGAAGAGAATCACTTGGCCGTCGGCGAGGTTGGCGGTGACGTCGAGCCGACTGAACGTGCGCAAGATCGAGGCGAGCAAGCTGGTGAATCCGAGCAGGCCGGTGTAGGCGGCATCGACCGCGCCGATGCCGGTCTCGGCATTGCCCGCCGCGACGACCGTCGCGATGGCTTGCCCGCCGGCCGCGAGGATGCTTACCGCGAGTGCGAGAATCGACGCGACGGCGAAGCTGAATACCGCACCGCACACCGTCCCGAGCGCTGCAAGGAAAGCAAGTCGCAACCAAAGCACCGCACCGGCACGCATGATGTTGGGGCCGAAGTCCCCCACTTCGTAGAGCACCTGCAGCCCTTCCTCGGGGGCGAACTTGACCGTACGCGGTCGTGAGCCGGTGCCGATAGCGATTTGGCCGTCGTCGGTCGCGGTGAAGTTCGCGAAGATCACGTTGAGCGTGCCATTGTCGTCGATCAGCGTCGCCGGGATTTCGTAGACTTGTTTCTGGTCGACCAGTGCGGTGATCGCGTAGGGGATCTCATTGATGAACACGGTGAGATCGACCGGATCGCTTCGGTTCAATGCCGTGATTTCGACGTGGTAGCGAAGTTGAAGCGTCGGGAGCTGCGCGAAGGCTTCGGTGCGGGCTTCGGGGTCCTCGATCGCGTCGGCTGCCGCAGCGGCGGCGTCGGCCTGGGCCTTGAGCTGTTCGAGTCCCGTGAAGCTGTACAGCCGTCGGTCGAGCGGGCGGATCTGCAGCCAGTCGCTGCGGATCTGGTTGACCGCTGCCGTATACGCTTGGTTGATCCCGCCCGATGCCGCGACGAAGTCTTGAAAACCTTCCGGGTCATTTTGCTGATAGGCCTCCAGTTGCTGCGTGGCGATTTCGGCGAAGTCCATGCCGGGGTCCGCGTCGGTCGTTCCGCGTGCGGTGAGTACCTGGCTGCGGACGGCGAGTCGGTCGTAGCGGTCGGGTTCTCCGCCGCGGAACGTGCGTTGCTGGATCGACGCTTCGGAGCCGTACATGACGCGCGGGATGTACCACAGCACCCCGACGACAACGATGACCAGCACGACGTTGAGCAGCGCGACGCCGGCGAACTTGCCCACGAGATAGCCACCACGACCGATCGGTTTACTGAACACGTCAAACGCCCGTTGTTGCTCCATGTCCTTCGCGACGTTCCAGCACGCAAAGAGCACGGTCAGCAGCCCGAGCACGACGCTTGCGACGACATGTCCGTAGGTGAGGTAGCTCTGAATCTGATAGCGCAGCGGTTGATCGGCGCTGAGGACCAGCGGCATCCCGCAGAGCAACACGAGCAGGATCGTCGTGAAGATCACCACGACGTTGCTCCGCAGCGCTTCGTCGATCGTGAGACGGGCCACGGCGACGGCCGGGTGGATCGGACGCAGGGCGATGCGCAGGAGCTTGATGAGCAGGTAAACCGCCCAGCCGCCAACGAACGCAGAAAAAGCGAAGCCCGCCAGGCGTGAGAGCGGTCGTTCGCCGCCGCCGAAGACGTGCGACAGGAAGCCGCCGCCATCGGCCTGGAAACCAACGGCCAACATCAGTCCCGCGGAGACCAGCAACACGCCGAGTGGAGTGGCGATGCGCTTGATCCCGGCGTCACGGCTGGCGCGCGAGCGTTGACGTTGTTCAATGGCAGTGAGCTGGGTCATCGCGGCCCTACT